>JACVCK010000051.1 GCA_016742055.1 Phycisphaerales bacterium | reverse complement strand
GACGCCGCCGATCACCACCGGCTTGCCGTGACCCGACGGGGGGCGGGGTTCGAGCCGGTGCAGGTCGTACCCGTACCCGATGCGGAAGGGAAGATGCGGCGGCGTGGGCTGGTCCTGAGGCATCCGGGGGTTTGGGGTCCGGGGGTCCAGTGGTCCGAAAGGCGATCCGAAGGGCGGGTGTGACGTATGGATAGGCCTCGATCCACGCCCCGGCGCGGAATCTCGGACGGTTGGAGGCCCGGATGGCCGATTTGGAGTGTCCGGGCGGAGGCCTTATCCTAACCGACCCCGGCGGGCACGGACCCGCCGCTGCACCGATCGGAGAGCCATTCATGACGACGTCTTCCACGCGGACCAAGGTTCTTTCCCGCCGACGCCTGGGCGCGGCCCTGCTGTGCGGGGCGTTCCTCGCGCTGGGCGGCGGCTGCTACTTCGAGGGCGGCTCGATGTCGTCGGCCGACCGCTTCACCTATGCCAGCACCTCCTGGCAGCCCAAGACGATCTCCGTGATCGACACCCGCACGGGCGAGACCATCTGGTCGATGGACGTGCCCGTGGGCCGGAAACTGGTCATCGACTTCAACGAAGCGCCCTCCAGCGAGATCAATGACGATCCCTCGCGCCCCGACATCATGCTCTGGGACATCATGGAGAACGACCGCTACTTCGGCGCCCTGGCCAACAAGGTCCGCGTCCCCGGCCCGGGCCTGCGGCGCGTGGACGTCACCCTGCGCCCCACCCCCGAACTCCCGCCCGACATGGCGGCCCAGCGCGAGGGTCAGCAGGGCGCCGCCGGCACGCCCGAGTAAGCGGACCCGCATCGCACCAACAGAAAAGCCGCGGCCCACGGGCCGCGGCCTTTTTCATGGACGGATGAGACGAGCGCCCGCCGCTCAGTCGCGGCTCTGCAACTTGGACAGCAGGCGGAGCATCTCAAGGTACAGCCACACGAGCGTGGTCATGAGCGCGAAGGCGCCGTACCACTCGGCGGAGCGCGGCGCCCGGTTGGCGACGCCCTGCTCGATGTAGCCGAAGTCCAGCACGAAGTTCAGCGCCGCGATCCCGATCACCAGCACGCTGAAGCCGATCCCGATCGGCCCGCTCTCGTGGATCAGCGGGATCCCCACGCCGAACATCGAGGCGACGATCGAGACGAGGTACGTCAGCATGACGGCGCCGGTCGCGGCCATGACGCCGGTGGCGAAGCGCCTGGTGGGCTTGACGACCCGCAGGCCGTAGAGGACCCCCATCACGCCCAGCACGCCGAACGTGCCGAGCATGGCCTGGATGACCATGCCGCCGTTGGCGGTCTGCATGCCGTCGTCGCCCTTGGCGTACATCACGGCGTACATCGCGGAGATCGAGCCAAGGAAGAAGCCCTGCGACAGGGCGTAGATCGGCGCGGTGACGGGGGCGTGGCGCGGCACGAAGGCCGTCCAGAGCGCGAAGACCAGCCCGGCGATCATGCCGCCAAACAGGAACGGCATCGGATTGCTCTGGAACTGCGCGCGGTACGCGCCGGCCGCGGCGTCGTAGGGCACGAGGCGCGACCAGGTGAACACGGCGGTCGCGACGCAGCAGGTCAGGAGGAAGAGCGTCTTGCCGACCGTGCCGTTGATGGTCATGGTCCGGGCGCCGCTCGACGCGCGGGCCGGGCGCTCGGCGCCGGATTCGAGGTCCACGCCGGGGATGGAGCCGCGCCCCTGGCGGTCGAGATCGTCCCAGGTCTGCGCGGCGGCGAAGGGGCCGTGTTTGAAGGCGGGGTTTGCGGTTCGGATCATCGAAATGGGTCTCCGGAGATCATGGGGCGCGTGATCGACGCCTGCGGACATTGTAGTTCATCGGGAAAGGACTGGCGTTGGAATCACCTCCGCCGCGGCGTTCCCGCATCAATAGTCTCGCCCGAGGTATCCGCCTGCGGGTGCGCAGAACGGAACGGCGCTTTCGGCGATGGGGCTCGCTGGCGGCGTGGGCCAGTATCGTAGGGCCGGCTGCGCCTTGGCGGGATTGGCTCGTTCGGCGTGTCCGTCGGCGAAGGCGACATTCACGCCCCGACACGTTGGGTCTTCAAGCGCAATGCCGCTCCAGTGGAAGTCACGTCGCTCGGTCATGGCGACTTTGGCGGCCGGGTGAGCCACTTCATGAACGGCGACGCGCTTGGACCATCGTTCGGGGTCGACCATGCGGGCTTGCTCATCGGCGGGGTCCCACATGCGTCGGTCGGTGAAGAAGGCGGGGCTGTAAAAATAGGATTGGGCTCCGGCGTTGAACGGGGCCATCTGGTCGAAGAGTTCCGGATCGTCCCGATAGACGTGCGGACAGGCGAGCATCCGCGCCCCGTCGCCCTGTTCCCAGTAGGAGCCGATGAGCCCGCCGGTCCAGTACTCGACCTGTGCGAAAAGCGAGACGCCAATGACGGTGGATGTGCCCGGATGCCAGATGTCGGCGGAGCCAGCGCCGGGCGGGACAATGTTGGCCCAGTATCCCCCGTTCTGATTCGCCGCGAGGTGGTAGCCCTGCACGATGCTGCGCAGGGTGGCGAGGCAGTCGGTGGCAACGGCGGCGCGGCGTGCGCGGGAAAGCGACGGGACAGCTATGCCGAGCAGGATCGCGACGATCCCGATGGCGACAAGGGTTTCGATGAGAGTGATCGCGGCGTCGCAGTGCGATGACCGGCTGGCCGAACGTGGAGTCGAACCGCTCGTGACAACCCTGCTTTGGCGCCTTCGTTTCAACATGGCGCTCGCCTAAACGCTCCGAAACGACCCTAAAAGACCACGACGTATATGCTCCATCCTCGACTGTACATCGTCCTGCAATGCCAGACCCGAAGCGTGGGATTCCAGACCCATCGGCTGTACAGGAACAATGGCCGCGCACTCGGCGTGGTCACCACCACGCTGGCGTCCGCCACCACGACGGAGCCGTGGCGGGCTACAAGCCGATCCGCGTCCATAACAGGGCGCCGCAGAACATATGGCGTGATCACGTTGCCCGTGTGCCAATACCAGTGCTCCTGATCTCCTAGCCAGATGAGGTCTGCCGCCTTCTGCGGCGTGTGGACGCGTGCAACTCGCAGCAGCGAGCCCTGCGCACCCATCCCGACGGAGAGCAGTTGTTCGCCCTTCGTGATAAGTTCGTATTCCACCAGGTCCTGCAACACCTGCCGGGGGTTCGAGCGGTCGGGCAATCGGTTGTAAATAGCGCTGTACCTTTCGGAAATAAGCGCCCATGCCTTCGCTTCGTCGGGCGTGATCCACGACATGCGCTCCGCGTCCACGAGCTGCATGTACTCGGACGCGTCGGGCGCGGCGCGGGCCGAGACGTGGGCAGCGATCGACTCGATCAGCAGGCGGCGCATCTCATCGGTCAGCGCTCCGTCAGGGTCCTCAAGAACCTTCTCGAGCGCGCTGCTGACGATCTGCTTTCGCTCCGAAGCGGTCTGCGCCGCAACGAGCGACTTTGATGGCGCCGCGGCACGGACCTGCTGGTACGCGACCATCTTCGAGTATGGCGACGGCGCCGGTCGAGGACTCTTGGGCGACAGCGAACGCCACGCCCATGCCCCGATCCCTAACGACACCGCCACGAACGCCAACGCGGCCATCAACCCCAACCGGACTTTCCCCCGAGCGCTTGTCGCGATCATTCCGGCGGCTCCAGACCTCCGGGACCGCCCCCTGCGGCACGACACGAACTGCACGACATGCTGTAGCAGCAAGCGTAGACTGCGGGAGAACCAGTGTTCATCTTGCAACAGTTGCAGAACTGCCCCTCGCCCAAATTCCCGCACTGTACGAGGCCGCAGAAGGAATCAGAGGCACAGCAAAGGGCGCCGTCGGTGCATGCGGCGCGGACTTGCGCCGCCGCGACGAAAAAGATTGCGCCGGTCACGAACCCGATCAGGATCGAACGCATCGTTCAACCTCCCATTTCTGAATGTGCATCAACTTGGCCGGCGGGGTGAACGAGCGCCCCTCCGGCACGCACGGGGCCGTCCCACAACGCCCACCCCGTGCCTGCGAACTCGACCACAAGACGCAGCGGCTGCCCGACCGGCGCGTCAATGACGATCTGATCCCGCGATTCGCCTATTCGAGAGCCAACACCTGCGCCGTCTGGCGCGTAGCACTGCACGCTCCGCACAAGCCCGTGGTATCGCTCATCAAGTGAGACGATCAGCATGCCGTCACGCGGCTCTGCGAACGCTGCATCCGGCCAGCCCGCGAAGGGCGAAACCACCGTCGCCTCAACCTTGGTGTGAAGCTCCCGATCGGTAGTCTGCATAAACCGGACGATGGCGTCAACGCGGGTCTGGTTCGCGCGAGGGCTGACGGTAGTCGCGACCGTCGTATTCGTCCGTGCCGGCACGATGAGCACGTCGGGCTGAATCGAAACACAAGAACAATCGGTCGCCACCCCGATCACGCTCGCCGCGGCCCACGGATGTCGATTCTTGACCTGGATAACGCCCTGCGCGACGTCGCCGAGGCGTACTTCTCCGAGTCGGATGACTTCGGTCGCAGCCAATCGGAACGGATTGCCGATCGCGGACCAGCCAAGTCCCGCGATGGCCGCCAACGCCAGCCCGCAGCCATAGAACAGCGGGGTCCTGTTCGTATAGGTCTTGCGACGATCCTCGGGAGGCACCATAGATTCATGGTATACCCCCCCCCCTCCCCAAGCTGTCAAGTCGTATTTCAGGCAGTTTATTTCACAACCGGCTCGCCGCGATCGACGCCAGTTCGGACCGTTCGCTGCGGGCGAGGGTCACGTGGCCGGCGAGGCCGAGGCCCTTCATCTTTTCCACGGCGTAGGAGAGACCGTTGGAGGAGGAGTCCAGGTACGGATTGTCGATCTGGCCGATGTCGCCGGTGAGGATGAGCCGTGTGCCGTCGCCGACGCGGCTGATGATCGTCTTGACCTCGTGCGGCGTGAGGTTCTGGGCCTCGTCCACGATCATGAACTGGTGCGGGATCGAGCGCCCGCGGATGTACGTCAGGGGTTCGAGGACGAGCCGTCCGTCGGCGATGAGTTTCTTCACGCGCTGCTCGGGCGTGTGGGACTCGGGCGCCTGCATGTGCGAGCCGCGGGTGCTCAGGAGGTACTCGAGGTTGTCGAAGATGGGCTGCATCCACGCTTCGAGCTTTTCGTCCTTGCTGCCGGGGAGGTAGCCGATGTCGCGCCCCAGGGGCATGATGGGTCGGGCGCAGAGGAGGCGGTCGTAGCGTTCCTCCTGGAAGACCTTATTCATGCCCGCGGCGAGCGCGAGCAGGGTCTTGCCCGTCCCGGCGGTTCCCAGCAGCGTGACCAGCTTGATCTCGTCGTCGAGCAGCAGGTCCAGCGCCATCGTCTGCTGGACGTTCCGGGCCATGAGGCCGAACACGGGCTTGCGCGGCCCGGTGACGGGGATCACGTGGTCGGTGTCCGCCAGGCGCCGGGCCAGGCCGGTGTGCGAGGGGTCTTCCGCGGCCTTGAGGATGACGAACTGGTTGGTCTCAAGCGCGATCGGCCCGGCGTCGGGGACAAAGTCGCCGTCGTTGGGCCCACGCTCATCGCCGTTGGCGACGCGCGCTTCGGAGAGCGCATCGAGCAGGAGCATGCGGTTCTGGTACAACTCGTCGATGGTGGCGCCGGGGACGACGAGGGAGACGTAGCCGCTGTAGAGCCGGTCGGCGTCGACCTTCTGGTTCTCGAAGTCCTCGCTGCGGATGCCGAGCGCGTCGGCCTTGATGCGGGCGTTGATGTCCTTGGAGACGAAGACGGCGCGCTGGCCGGCCTTGTGGAGGTTGTACGCGACGGTGATGATGCGGTTGTCGGGCGTGTCGGCGTGGAGCGCGTCGGGGCGCTCGTGCGAGGCGATGTCGATGCGGACCGTGCCGGACGGGCCCGCCGTCGGGCGCACCGAGCCCCACGGCACGCCGTCGATCAGCCGGCCGGCGGCGCGGAGTTTGTCGAAGTTGCGGATCGCCTGGCGCGCGGCGCGGCCCAGGTCGTCGTTCGATCCCTTGAAGCGGTCGAGTTCCTCGAGGACCGCGAACGGGACGATGACGTCGTTCTCCTCGAAGACGAACAGCGCGTCGGGGTTGTGCAGCAGGACGTTGGTGTCGATGACGAAGCGCTTGACCGCCTGCGGCGCCCCGCCGGAGCGCGCGCCGTTCGCCGCGGGCACGGGCTTGGGATCAGATCGCTTCACGGGCGCGGGCGTCGGCGTCGGCAAGGGCCGGCGCGAGTCGCGCTCGGGCACCATCGTCGGGCCCTGGCTCGGGGTTCCCTTGGGCCGGGCGGCCTCGGGTGCGTCCTCAACGGTCGGGATTCTGTCGGTCAGGGTCGTTCCTCCCGCGGCGGGTCGCGGTTGGGCGCCGCCGCACTCCATGTACGCACTCTATCGACCGTTTGATCGGCTGGGGCGTGATCTTCGGGGCTGATTCCGGGGGCTGAATCCGGGGGTTGAATCCGGGGGCGAATGGCCGGGCGGCGCCCGGGGGCTGGCCGCTAGAGTGGCCCGGAAGCGGCCAGTTGGGCCGAAGGAGGTTTCGCGGATGCTCGTCGCCGATCTGGTCGCCGCCATGGAGGCCGTCGCCCCTTCGCACCTGGCGGAGTCCTGGGACAACGTGGGCCTCCTGCTGGGGGACCGCTCGCGCGAGGTTCGGGGGCCGGTGATGCTGACGATCGACCTGACGCCCCAGGTGATGGACGAGGCGCTGGACCTGAAGGCGGGGGCGATCGTGGCGTACCACCCGCCGCTCTTTAGCGCGGTGAAGTCGATCACGGCGGACACGAGCCTGGGCCGCTCGCTGCTGCGGGCGCTGGAGAGCGGGATCGCGATCTACTCGCCGCACAGCGCGCTGGACGCGGCGACGGGCGGCGTCACCGACTGGCTCGCGGACGGCCTGGGCGCCGGCGATCGGCGCGCGCTGGCGCCTTCGGCGGGCGTGGATCCGCGCCAGACGCACAAGATCGTGACGTTTGTGCCCGCGGATCATGTGGAGCGCCTGCGCAACGCGCTCGCGACGGCGGGCGCGGGACGGATCGGCGAGTACGAACTGTGCTCCTTCAGCATCCGCGGCACGGGCACGTTCCGCGGGAGCGAGAAGAGCAAGCCCGTCGTGGGCATCGCGGGGAAACTGGAGGAGGTTGAGGAGGTTCGGCTGGAGATGGTGTGCCCAGGCGCCGCGGCGCCGATCCTGATCGAGACCCTGCGCGCGTTCCATCCTTATGAAGAGCCCGCGTTCGACCTGCACCCGCTCGCGGGGCGGCCGGACCGTCGCGTGGGCGCGGGGCGGCGGCTGGCGCTGGACCAGCCGGCGACGCCGGAGCAACTGGCGACGCGCCTGCGCGAGTATCTGGGGATCGAGCGCGTGCGGCTCGCGGATGTGCTGGAGCGGCCGGTGGAGCGCGTGGGCGTGGTCCCGGGCGCGGGAGGGAGTCTGCTCGACGAGGCGATCGCGCAGGGCTGCGAGGTGTTCGTGACCGGCGAGATGAGGCACCACGACATGCTCAAGGCGATGTCGAAGGGCTGCTGCGTGATTCTCGGGGGGCACACGAACACGGAGCGGGGGTACATGCCGCGGCTGGCGGAGAAGTTGAAGTCGATGGGGACGGACGGGAAGTATGTGGTGAGCCGGGCGGATCGGGTGCCGTGGAGGAATGTCTGAGGTTGCGTCGAGGGCGCTGGGCTGACAACACGCGGCGCCGTTCCGGGGGCTCGCGCCTCCGGCTACGTGCCGGCGCCCATTCGTGACGAGGGAAATGGCCCCGTCAGCGGTCGAGCACGAACGCCCGCTCGGCGTACAACTTGTCCATCTTCGCGCTGAGGGGCTCGTGGTCGGGGAGGTTGGTGGCGCAGAGGATCAGCAGGTCCACGAGGTGGTGGAAGTCGCTGATGGAGATGAATTCGGGGGCGATGGCGGCTTTGGTGATGTCGCCGGCCTGGACCTCGTCGAGGTTCGCCATGTTGTGGTAGTTGCCCAGCGGTAGGCAGACGCAGGTGGATTCGTAGCCGTAAGCGCCGAAGCAGGTCGCCTCGCAGGCGCCGCCGACCATGAGTTTGCGCTGCCACTGGAAGGGCCGATCGGACTTCGCGCGGGCCGCGGCGATCTGCTCCGCGGCCTTGGCGACGGCGCCGGTGAGCGTCGGGCTGAAAGTCCACATGCGGTCGCCGACGCGGACGATGGGTCCGGCGCCGATGGGGGCGTCGGTCGAGGCGCGGGAGTTCTCGAGGCAGATGAGGCGCGCGGCGGGGGGAATCGAGCCGTTCTTGCACGCCGCGATGGCGCCGACGAAGCCGACTTCTTCGGCGCGGGTGAAGAGGAGCGCCGTGTTCGCGGCGGCGGCGTTCGAGAGGGCGATGTCGAAGGCGCACAGCGCCGCGGCAAGAGCGGCGAGGTCGTCGCACGCGGGGGCGTGCAGGAGTCCGCCGCGGATCTCGGCGTCGGGCAGGTCCCAGGTGGCGACGTCCCCCACCTTTGCGGCGGGCGCGTGGACGTGGGCGTCGAGGTCGGCGGTGCAGCGGCGCAGGGGCGCGGGAGGTTCGGCGTCGAGGATCGTGCCGGGGAGTCGGCGGCCGTCCTGCGTGTGGACGACGATGCGCGCATCCTTGAAGTAGGCGTCCATCACGCCGCCCCGGAACGTGAGCGTGAGCGTGGCGGGCTGGGCGGGGTCGCCCAGGAGTTGCTCGACGACGAAGGCGGGGTGGTCGAGATGGGCGGTGATGTAGAGCGTGGGCTTGGCGCCGGCGCGGGCGATGGTGAGGTTGCCGGCGTCGTCGGCGGCCATGGAGAGCGTGGGGCGCTGGGCGACCCATTGAGAGATGAAGTCGATGACGCGCTGCTCTTTGCCGGCGGCGGTCGGGATGGAGGTGACGGCGACGAGCAGGCGCTCGTGCGCGGCGCGGGTTTCGGGGCTGAGCGGCTCAGGGGGCATCGTGGCGAGACTTTACGCGGTCTGCGCCGGCGAGCGCCCGGTCCGGGCGTTCGGAGCGCGGCGGCGGGGGGCTCCTACACTGGTCCCCATGTTCTCCCCGATTCCTGAGATTCTTGAGGAACTCCGCGCCGGGCGGATGATCGTGCTCACCGACGACGAGCGGCGCGAGAACGAGGGCGACCTCGTGCTCGCGGCGCAGTTCGCCACGCCCGACGCGATCAACTTCATGCTCCGGGAGGCCCGGGGGTACATGTGCCTGTCGCTCACCGGCGCGGACTGCGACCGGCTGGACCTGCATCCCGCGGCGAACGTGAACACCAGCGTGCGCGGGACGCCGTTCACGGTGGCGATCGACGGGCACCCCAAGTTCGGCGTGGGCACGGGCGTGTCGGCGTGGGACCGGGCGACGACGATCCGCATGGCGATCGATCCGGCGACGGGGCCGGGTGACTTCGTGCGTCCGGGGCACATCAACCCGCTGCGGGCGCGGGACGGGGGCGTGCTGGTGCGGACGGGTCAGACGGAAGGGTCGGTGGACCTGTGCCGCATGGCGGGGCTGCACCCATCGGCGGTGATCATCGAGATCATGCGCGAGGACGGGGCGATGGCGCGCGTGCCGGACCTCGAGCGGCTGTGCGAGCGGCACCGGCTGAAGATGTGCTCGGTGGCGCAGATCATCGAGCATCGCCTGCGGGGCGAGGCGCTGGTGCGCCGGATGTCGCCGGCGCAAGGGACGACGATCGAGACGGAGGACGGGCCGTTCAACCTCATCGCGTACGAGAGCGTGGTCGATGCGCTGCCTCACCTGGCGCTGACGGTGGGCGGGGTGGGGTCGCTGGAGGGCGCGGGGCGATCGATGGAGTCGTCGGCGCCGACGCTGGTGCGGATGCACCGGCGGCACCTCTTGGGGGACATTTTCGGCGAGGTGGGCAGTTCGCCGGAAGGGCCGACGCGCCGGGCGCTGCGGGCGGCGATGCGGGCGATCCAGCGTGAGGGGCGCGGCGCGATCGTGTACCTGCGTCCCGAGGGCGAGGGCGATTCGCTCGCGGCGCGCCTGCAGGCGCTCCGGCGCGGCGGGTACCACCCCGAGCAGCACGACCTGACGCACCCGGGCGGCCCGGGCGCGCACGCGTCGCCGATGCACCTGCGCGAGTTCGGCGTGGGCGGGCAGATCCTCCGCGATCTGGGGCTGCACAAACTCCGCCTGCTGACGAATCATCCGAAGGACCTGCCGGGGCTGGAGGCGTTCGGGCTGGAAGTGGTCGAGCACGTTCCGCTGGAGGTGTGAGCCCATGGCGCGGATTCTGTACATGGTGACGGCGACGCTCCCGGACGAGCCCACGGCGCAGGAGTGCGTCGCGTGGCTGGAGGACGGGCACGTCGATCGGGTGATCGACGGCGGCGCGCACTCGGGGATGATCGTGCGCCTGGAGGGCGCCCCCGGCGAGCGCCCGCGCGTGGAGACGCACTACGTGTTCTCGACGCGGGAACTTTTCGACGGGTACGTGCGCCAGCATGCGCCGGCGCTGCGGGCCGAGGGGCTCAAGAAGTTCCCGGCGGAGCGGGGGATCGTGTTCGAGCGGCGGGTGGGCGAGATCGTGTGAACGAAACGCGGCCGCCCGGCTGGAGCCGAGCGGCCGCAGAGTTTTGCGGGGTTCGCGTCGCTGACGCGCGATTTTCAGCAGTTCTCGCCGTAGAGGCCCAGGAGGATGTTGAGGTCGGCGAAGTCCACGTCGCCGTCGCCGTCGATGTCGCCGGGGATGCCGGGGCCGGACTGGCCGTAGTTGCCCAGGAGGATGTTGAGGTCTCCGAAGCCGATGACGTTGTCGCCGTCGATGTCGGCGGGGCAGGAGACGGCGCCGTTGATGATGAAGTTGGCGTCGGAGTCGTCGGAGCCGGTGCGGTTCTGGGCGTCGCGGGCGACCACTCGGATGCGGGCGCGGTCGGTGTAGGCGGCGTCGAGGGGGACGTTCCAGGTGAAGGAGCCCAGGCGTGCCTGTCCGGTGGCGAGCGTGGTCGGGAAGGTGGCGCCGCCGTCGGTCGAGAGCAGGAGGTCCACGCTGGCGACGAGGTTGTCATCGTCGGAAAGCCAGGTGACCTGCACGGCGTCGCCCGGATCGACGGTCTCGCCGCCGTTCATGTTGACGAGGTAGGCGGTGGGGTTGAGGCCGCCCCGGTGCTGGGGGACGTGCATGACGATGCAGTGGAAGACGCCGGCGGCGGTGACGATGCCCTGGGCGGCGATGCCGACGACGGTCTTGCCCGGCAGCGCGCCCTGGATCGTGGCGATGGCCGCGGCGTTCTGGCCGGCGGCGGGGTTGACGGTGTACTGGGGCACGAGCACCAGGTCGTTGCACATGACCATGTTGGTGAAGGTGTAGTGCGTGCCGGAGACGGTGTAGGCCGGCACGCGGACGACGGTGAATCCGCGGCTGGCCATGAGGGTTGCGGCGTTGTCGCAGATGATGTCCTGCGAGGAGCCGGGGTTGGCGGGCCAGTCGGAGATGAAGACGAGGTTGTCGCCGGCGACCTGCATCCACATGTCGATGTGCTGGGTGGCGTCGATGTTGGTGGGGAAGGGCGTGAAGAGGGTGGTCGCGAGGTTCTGGTAGTTGTTCCAGATGTTGATGATCTGGGGCTCGGTGAGGGAGGGGTTCTCGTTGTTGATGAGGCGGGTGGCGTAGCCGCCGCCGGCGGCGTCGAGGTGGAAGTTGCCGCCGCCGTGGATGAGGGGCAGTTCGTAGAGGGCGTGGCCCTTCTGCGCGGCGAAGAAGACGTTGAAGAGGTTGTCGTTGGGCCGGGGTCGGTTGTAGGTGTGGTCGACGACGGCGCGGACGTCGCCCTGATAGATGTAGCGCGGGCCGTAGTCGCGCATCCAGATGGAGTCGAGGTTGCGCGTCATGAACACGACCTTGGACATATCGCCGCCGGCGGCGGTGATGCGGTTGGTCGCGTCGGTCTGCTCGGCGGCGTTGTCGATGATGACGTAGAAGCGCGCGGCGCCGGTGGTGGTGACGCGCCCTCCGATCTGGCCGAGGATGCCCAGCCACGCGGTGGAGCCCTCCCAGCCGACGACGATGCCGTCCATGGGCTCGTACTCGGCGACGCAGTGGACCGGCCCGGTGGGCGGCGGGGTGACGGCGCGGGGCGTGACGATCGGGCTGAGTTCGAGGAAGCGCTTCTCGGTCTCGGTGAGGTAACGGGGGGTCTCGGCGCCCTCGGGATAGACCAGTCCTCGCTCGGTCAGGATGGGGCCGGAAGCAGCGGCGAGAGAGGCAATGGCTCCGGCGGAGACGGCGGCGAGGGCGGCTCGGGTCATCAGGTTGATCTCCCTGGGGTGGGCTGCGATCGATGGCGGCCCGGCGGGCCGGAATCGGTGGGTGTGGACCGGCGACGATACCGGCTAGGGTCCGGCGGCTCAATGGAATATGCGCGGAGTTTGGGTCGGGGGCGACCCGAACAGAGACTAAATCTGTCAGGACCGGGAATGCGCGGGGTGCGCCGCTGGTTTCAAACGCCGCACGTGGAAGGCATCGGGAGAATTGGCATGACGAAGACGGTTCAGGAGTCGGAGATTCGGCTCGGTCATCACACCACGCCGGCGGGCGTCGGCCTTGAGTTCGCAGATCGTGGCCGGGAGGACGGGCCCGCGGTGATGCTGCTGCATGGGGTGACGGATTCCTGGAGGTCGTTTGAGGGCGTGATGCGCCTGCTGCCGGGCTCGATTCGGGCGGTCGCCCTGAGTCAGCGGGGACACGGCGGGTCGGATTGTCCGGAGGAGCGGTACCGGACGCGCGATTTCGCCGCGGACGCCGTGGCGCTCGCGGACGGGCTGGGCATCGATCGTTTCGTGCTGGTTGGGCACTCCATGGGCGCGGCGAACGCGGTTCGGATCGCGATCGACGTTCCGGAGCGCGTCGCCGGCCTGGGGCTGGCGGGCGCGTTCGCGCGCTTCGGGACGAATGCGGGCGTCGTGGATTTCTACGAGACGCAGATACGCTCGCTGCGGGACCCCATCGATCCCGCAACGGCGCGCGAGTTTCAGGCGGCGACGCTGGCGCAGCCGGTGGCGCCGGAGTTCTTCGAGATGGTGGTGGGCGAGAGTCTGCGCGTGCCGGCGCGGGTTTGGAGGAGCGCCTTCGAAGGCCTCCTGGAGGACGATTTCGCCGACGAGTTGGCGGGCGTCCGCGCGCCCACGCGCCTCTGGTGGGGCGATCGGGACGTGTTCTCGTTGCGTGGCGATCAGCAGGCCCTGTTGGATGGAATCCGGGGCTCGCGCCTGAGCGTGTACGAGCGCGCCGGCCACGGGCTGCACTGGGAGAACCCGCGGCGCTTCGCCCGGGACGTGGAGGACCTGGTGGAAACGGCGTTCGGTTAGAGCCCGACCGGCGCTCTCTTGCCGCCTTGGGTGCGCGGGCGCGGGGCGGGCTGGGCATGAAAACGCCGCGGACGGCGGTGGGCCGTCCGCGGCGAGCGTGGTTCTGACCGTCGTTCCCCGGTCAGTCGCAGGCGGTGTTGAAGCCGCTGAGGACGAGGTTGAGGTCGGTGAAGTCGATGTCGCCATCGCCGTCGACGTCGCCGTCGAGCCAGGCCTGATCGGTGTTGAAATTGCTGACGATGAAGTTGAGGTCCTGGAAGTTGACGAGGCCGTCGAAGTTCACGTCCCCGACGCAGTCCTCAACGTTCTGGCCGAGGTTCTCTTCGCCCTCGGGCGGGACGTTGTTGAAGCCGGGGCCGGACATGGTGTCGGGGTCGAAGTTGCTGCGGCTGCGGGACATGACCAGGCGGGAGCCCGCGGGGTCGCCTGCCCACATGGAGTCCTGCGCGGGGACGTAGCCGCCGCCGACGTCCCGGGCCGCGGGCGTCCAGTGCTGGATCATCCCGTTGGACGAGAAGAACACGTCGCCCACGTCGTCGACCTGCACGGAGCGCGGGTTGACCACGCCGGCGCCGTCGATCTGGACGGCGGGGAGGTAGCGGCCGGTCTCGGGGTCGCGGACGTGCTGGAGGACGGTGTCGAGGCCGGTGCTGGAGATCCAGATGGAGCGGTCCACCGGGCTGACGCAGAGGTCGATGTCGCCGGTGGGCGCGGGGCCGGAGAGCGGGATGTTGAAGAACTCGCCCTGGAGGTTGTCGGGGATGCCGATGAGGACGGAGCCGTCGCCCAGGAGGAAAATGGTGTCGGACTCGTCGTCCACGGCGATGGCGCGTGGCTCGAAGTTGTCGGGGAGGGGCTTGCGCAGGGGGCCGGCGGTGGGCGAGCCGTTGCGGTCGATGCACACGATGTTGCCGCGCTCGAAGGCGTAGATGAGGCCGCGGCGGCTGATGACCATGCGC
>JACVCK010000050.1 GCA_016742055.1 Phycisphaerales bacterium | reverse complement strand
CGCACCCAAGCGGGTGCGCCCGCTCGAGGAGCGGCTTCTCGAGACGAAGGGCCAGCTGGCACAGGCGGTCAGCCAGAACGAGAAGCTCAGCTACACCCTGCGCGAGGCCCGCGACCACATCGCGGCGCTGCGCGACGAGGTCGACAAGTTGACCCAGCCGCCCGCCGCGTACGCCACGCTGCTCGGCATCAACGCCGACGGCACCGTCGACGTGCAGGCTGCTGGCCGCAAGATGCGCGTCGAGGTCAGCCCCGCGATCGAGCCCGAGGAGCTCACCGCCGGCGCCGAGGTCGTGCTGGCCGGCTGGGTGGACTCACGCCGCGAGCACGGCGGGGCCCTCATCTTCATCGACCTCCGCGACCGCGAGGGCATCACCCAACTCGTCTTCGACCTCGAGGACTGCCCCCGTGAAGTCGTGGACGCCGCCGAGCGCCTCCGCGGCGAGGACGTGATCGCCGTCACCGGCGCCGTCCGCATGCGCGACGGCGGGCCCAACCCCCGGCTCCAGACCGGCGAGGTGGAACTCGTGGTCCGCAAGTTGACCGTCCTCAACAAGGCCCAGACGCCCCCCTTCCACCCCACCGACAAGGACTCGGTGCCCAACGAGGAACTGCGGCTCAAGCACCGCTACCTCGACCTCCGCCGCCCGCGGATGCAGGAGATCCTCCGCACGCGCCACAAGGTCCTCCAGACCGCCCGCCGCTACTTCGACGAGAACGGCTTCCTCGAAGTCGAAACCCCCGTCCTCTATAAGAGCACGCCCGAGGGCGCCCGCGAGTTCATCCTGCCTTCACGGCTCCAGCCCGGCATGTGGTACGCCCTGCCCCAGAGCCCCCAACTCTTCAAGCAGATCCTCATGGTCGCCGGCTGCGACCGCTACATGCAGATCTGCCGCTGCTTCCGCGACGAGGACCCCCGCGCCGACCGCCAGGCCGAGTTCAGCCAGATCGACCTCGAGATGTCCTTCGTTGAGCGCGAGGACGTCATGGCCATGATGGAGGGCTTCGTCCGCCGCCTCTGGAAGGACGTCATGCACATCGACGTCCCGCCGCTCCAGCGCATGACCTACCAGGAGGCGATGGATCGCTTCGGCATCGACCGGCCCGACACCCGCTACGCCCTCGAGATCGCCGACGTCTCCGACCTCGCGCGTCGAACCGAGTTCGGCGTCTTCCAGAGCGCGCTCGCCAAGAAGGGCGGCGTTGTGCGCGTGATCCGCGTCCCCGGCGGCGCCGACAAACTCACGCGCAAGATCACCGACGGCTACCAGGAGTTTGTCAAGACCTTCGGCGCCGGCGGAGCGCCCATGGTCAAGGTCACGCCCGCGGGCTTCGAGACCGGCATCGCCAAGTTCCTCGAGCCCATCCGCGCCGAACTCACGCAGCGACTCTCTCTCCAGCCCGGCGACGTCCTGCTCTTCGGCGCCGACGCCTACCCCGTCGCCGTCAAGGCGCTGGGCGAACTCCGCCAGAAGGTGGCCCGGGACATGGGCCTCGTCCCCGAGTGGGGCAAGGCGTGGAACTTCCTCTGGGTCGTCGATTTCCCCATGTTCGCCCGCGACGAAGAGAGCCGGCGATGGGTCGCCATGCACCATCCCTTCACCGCGCCCCGCGCCGATCAGCAGAAGGCCTTCGTCGACGCCGATCCGAGCAACGAGAACGTCATCGGCGCCATGGTCAGCGCCGGCTACGACATCGTTCTCAACGGCTCCGAGATCGCCGGCGGCTCCGTCCGCATCCACGACCCCGCCGTGCAGAGCAAGGTCTTCTCTCTCCTGGGACTCAGCCCCGAACAGGCCCAGGAGAAGTTCTCCTTCCTCCTCGAAGCCCTCAAGTTCGGCGCGCCGCCACACGCGGGCATCGCCTTCGGGCTCGACCGCCTCATCATGCACCTCTGCGGCACGGAGAACATCCGCGACGTCATCGCGTTCCCCAAGACGCAGATCGGCTCGGACCTCATGACCGGCGCCCCCGGCGCCGTCACGCCCGAGCAACTCAAGGACCTCCACGTCGCCGCCGCCGTCCGGCCCGCCTGAACGGCGCCCGCCGGCCGATCCCGCCTCACGCCAGCATCGGCGTCGTGTCCCCCGGCTCATCCGGCGCGATCCGCGTGATCAGCCGCGCGCCCACGCAGTCGCCAAAGACGTTCAGCGTTGTGCGGCACATGTCGAGGAACCGGTCCACGCCCAGGATCAGGCCGATCGTCCACAGCGGCAACTGCGGCGAGTCCGGCGCGATCGCCGTCAGCGACGAGTTCACCGCGTTGATCACGATCGCCATCGTCACGATGCCCGCGCCCGGGATTCCCGGCGCCCCCACCGCCGCCAGCGTCGCCGTCACCAGGATCACCATCTGCTGCGCCATCGTCAGTTCGATCCCGAACGCCTGGAATAGGAACAGAACCGCCACCGCCTCGTACAGCGCCGTCCCGTTCATGTTCACCGTCGCGCCCAGCGCCGGGACGAACGTCGCCGCACGCTTCGAGCAGCCGCCCACCCTGCGGCACTCCTCGATCGTCACCGGCAGCGTCGCCGACGACGACGCCGTCGAGAACGCCGTCAGGATCACCTTCCGCATCTGCAGCAGGAACCGGTACGGGTTCGTCCGCCCGAACACCCACAACACCAGCGGCAGCACGACCGCGCCCTGGATCAGCAGCCCGCCCACCACGCACAGGATGTACATGCCCAGCGGCCCCACGAGGTTGCTCAGACCCGTCTGGCCCACCCGCGCCGCGATGATCAGGAACACCCCGATCGGCGCCAGCCACATGATCCAGCCCACGATCTTCATGAACCCCGCCAGGAACGCCTCGATCACCGCCACCGCCGGCTGCGCCGCCTTCCCCGCGAGCGTCAGCGCGACGCCCAAGAAAATCGCGAACAGCACGATCGCCAGGATGTTCCCGTCCACCGCGGCCTTGAGGATGTTGCTCGGCACCATCCCCTCCACCAGCGCCAGGAACGCGTCCCCCAGCCCCCCCGGCCCCGATTGCACCTTCGCCGCGACGTTCTCCTCCGCAAAGCCCTGCCTGGCCGTGTTCTCCAGCAGCGAGATATCGATCCCCGCGCCCGGCTGCACCGCCGTCGCGATCGCCAGGCCCAGCGTCACCGCGACCAGCGTCGTCCCCGCGAAGTACAGCAGCGTCGCCCCGCCCACCAGCCCCAGTTTCGATGGCTCGCCCAGCGCGCAAACCCCCGACACCACCGACACGAACACCAGCGGGATGATCAGCATCCGCAGCGGCCGGATGAAGATCAGGTCCCCCGCCGTCTGCAGCCCCGCCGTCGACTGCGCCAGCGCCTCACGCGTCGCATCAGGGTCGTACAGCACGAACTGACCCACCAGCGCGCCGGCGACCAGGCCCAGCAGGATCAGAGCCGTCAGCAGAGTGTCTTTTCGCACAGGCCGGTTCCAGGCGGCGCGCCGGGGCGGGCGGCGCGCACGGTGTTCTCAAGCGCGGCGCCGCAAGGCGCCCGGGGGCTCCCGCGCCGCCAGTGTACCGCCGGCGACTCGGCGCGCTCACGCCAGCGCCCGCTCCCGGACCGGATCGTCCGTCGGCCCGTCCGGCGCGAGGCGCGTCAGGATCCGCGCCCCCACCGCGTCCCCCGAAACGTTCACCATCGTCCGCACCATGTCCAGCGCCCGGTCCACCGGGAAGATCAGCCCGATCGCCGCCGCCAGCGGCAACGGGTCGATGTCCGGGTTGTTCGCCGCGATCGTCGAGTTCACCGCCGAGATGATGATGATCGTGGTCACGAGCCCGCCCGCGGGGATGCCCGCGGCGCCAACGGCCGCCAGCGTCGCCGTCAGCACGATCGTCAGGTACTGCGCAAAGTGCAGGTCGTACCCGAACGCCTGGAACATGAAGATCACCGCCACGCCCTGGTACAGCGCCGTGCCGTCCATGTTGACCGTCGCGCCCAGCGGCAGCACCAGACCCGACGCCCGGCGCGAACATCCCCCGTGGTCCCGCGCCGTCTCGATCGTCACCGGCAGCGTCGCCACGCTCGACGCCGTGCCGAACGCCATAGGCAGCGCCGGGCGCATCCGCCACAGGAACCGGTACGGGTTCACCCGCCCGAACAGCGCCAGCGCCCCCGGCAGCGTCACGAGCATGTGGAACGACAGCCCGAGCATCACCACCAGCACGTACTTCGCCAGCGCCCCCGCCAGATTCCCAAGCCCCATCGTCCCCACCGACCAGGCCACCAGGCAGAACACGCCCACCGGCATCGCCCACAGGATCACGCGCACGATCGCCATCAACGCCTCGTGCAGCGCCTCCACCGCGTCGATGAACGGTTTGGCCTTCGATCCGATCGCGATCAGGCCCAGCCCCGTCACGATGCAGATCGTGATGACCGACAGAAACTCGAGGTTGACCGCCGCGCGCAGCGCGTTGTCGGGGATGAGTTGCTGCAGGATCGTCATCCACGCCCCGCCCACGCCGCCCTCGGGCGTCACCACCCCCGAGACGCTCTGCAGGTGCGCCTGGCCCGCCTCCAGAGCGCTCCGCCGGACATCGTCCGGAATCCCCGCCCCGGGCCGGATCGTCGCCGCCAGCAGCACGCCCAGCGTGGACGCCAGAACCATCGTGGCCAGGTAGTACGCCACCGTCGCGCCGCCCAGAAGCCCCAGCCGGCGCGAGTCCCCCACCGTCGCGATCCCCAGCGTCACGCTCGTGACGATCAGCGGCAGCGCGATCAACTTCAAGGGGCGCATCAGCACGAACTCGCCGATCGTCTTCCAGACCGCCGTGTCCTGCGCAATCTCCGCCGCGCTCGCGCCCGGCGAACGCAGGAGGAAGTGCCCCACCAGCACGCCCAGGACAACCCCCGCCAGGATCAGAACCGTCAGGAGCGTCGTCTTCTTCATGTCCACTCGCGCTGCGCGCCCCGGCCCTGCCCGCCGCGGCGGGCGCGTCGCGGCGCTAGGTTCAGATGAGCGGCGCGTACGCCCGCAACGCGGGCTCGAACGCGCGCGGATGCAGGCCAAGGTCCGCCTCCGCCTTCGCCGGCGATGCGACGTTGTCCTCCGCCGCCATGATCGCCTCAGACGTCCCAAACGGCAGCAGCGACCCCACCCCCAGCAACTCCGCCGTCTTGGCCTTCAGCCACGCCGCGTCCTGCGGGATGCCCAGCGGCTGCAGCGAAACGTTCGCCCCCGGCACGCCGTCGCGCACCGTCCGCAGCATGTCCGGCCAGGTCATCGCCTCCGGGCCCACCAACGGGTAGACCTCGCCGATCGTCGATGCATTGTCCAGCGCGCCCACGAACGCCGACGCCACATCGTCCACCGAGACCGGCGACAGCCGCGGCGTCTCCCACTTCGGGCACGGAATCCCGGGAATCACCCGCACGAAGTACGGCAGGAACAGGAACGGCGGCGCCTTCTGCGTCACCCAGCCCTTGGCCATCTTCATGAACTCGCCGTCCGGGCCGTGGATCAGCGAGGGCCGGAAGATCGTCCAGTCCAGCGCCGAGCGGCGCACGATCCGCTCCGCCTCCCACTTGGTCTTGTGGTACGCCGACGCGCCGAACGGACGCGTCCCCAGCGCCGACATGTGGACATACCGGCGCACGCCCGAATCCAGGCACGCCTCCACGACCCGGCGCGTCGCGTCCACGTGCAAACGCCGGAAACCGCCCGGCTTCATCTCGCGCCGGATCCCCACCAGATGAACCGCCGCCTCCGCGCCCTCCACCAGCGCCCGAACGGCCCCGCGATCGCCGATGTCGCCCACCAGCATTTGCACGCCCGAACGCGGCAGGTGCGGGAGCGCACCGTCCAGATCGCGCACCAGCGCCCGGACCTTCCAGCCGCGCTCCACCGCCAGGCGGCAAACGTGGCGGCCCACGAAGCCCGAGGCCCCTGTGATGGCGAGCGTGCGGCCCTGCTGATCGGCGGGATTCATGGCGTCGGCGGCTCCGGGGTGGCGGTTCCGCCGCAGTGTAGGGGATCGGCCCCGCCCGGGCCAAACCCCCGTCCCGCACTACGATGGGGCCATGCGCGACTCCCTCTGCCTCGGCGCCGCCTCCGTCGGCGTCGTCGGAGATCTTCTGATCATCCTCGCCACCGCCGCCGTCGTCGCGCTGGCGCTGCAGCGCGTCCGCCTCGCCGTCATCCCCGCCTACCTCCTCGCCGGCGCCATCGTCGGCCCCAGCGCGCTCGGCCTGGTCTCCGCGCCCGAGAGTCTCGAGTCCATCTCCCGGCTCGCCATCATCCTCCTCATGTTCGGCATCGGGCTCGACCTCGACAGGTCCACCCTCGCGCGCGGCTTGGGGTGGATGGCGGCCCTCGGCGCCACCGCCTGCGCCGCCACCATCATCATCGGCTGGCCCATCGCGATGGCCTTCGGACTCAGCGCCCCCGCCGCCCTCGCCGTGTGCATGGCCCTGAGCACCTCCTCCACCGCCGTCGTCCTCCGCGCCCTGGCCGAACGACGCGAACTGCGCCGCCCCCACGGGCGCCTCTGCTTCGCCGTCTCCGCCGTGCAGGACCTGCTCGTCCTCGTGATGCTCGCCGCGCTCCCCGCGCTCGCCCGCTGGAACGGCAGCGGCGGCGAACTCGCCCTGCCCGCCATGACCGTGGACGGCTCCGACGGCCCCGGCTGGGTCCACTACCTCGTGGACGCCTGCCTCCGCGTCGGCGGCATGGGCCTGATCTTCATCGGGGGCATGGTCGTCGTGCCGCGCCTCATGAAGGAGGCCGCACGCGGACGCTCCACCGAAGTGATGATCGTCCTGTCCACCTCCTTCGCCATCGGCGCCGCCGTCGCCACGCAGGCGCTGGGCTTCAGCGCCGAGATGGGCGCGTTCTTCGCCGGCTTCGTCCTCTCCGCAACGCCCTTCCGGCACCAACTCATCGGACAGGTCAGCCCCCTCCGCGACCTCTTCATCGCCGTCTTCTTCACCACCATCGGCATGAACCTCGACCCCGCCACCCTCGCCAAGTGGTGGTGGATCGTCATCGTCGCCGTCGCCGCAACCCTCTCCGTCAAGGCCCTCGTCATGATGGGCATGTCCTGGGCCTTCGGCGTCAGCGGCGCCGTCGCGGCGATCGCCGCCCTGGCGCTCTGCGGCGCCAGCGAGATCAGCCTCGTGCTCCTCCAGTCCGCCGCAGGCGTCGGCCTCCTCAACGAGGTCGCCCTCGGCAACCTCATCGCCGTCGTCGTCCTCACCCTCATCGTCACGCCCTCGCTCATCACCCTCGGCCACCGCGTCGCCCCCAGGGTCCAGGCCCTGCGCCTCCCGCCCTGGATCAGCGTCGCCCGCGGACACGAGCCCCCGCCCCAGCCCTCGCCCACCAACGAGCCCGCGGCGCTGCGCCTCCGCCACGTCGTCATCGCCGGGTTCGGCGTCGTCGGACGCGCCGTCGCCGAACGCATGGACACCCTCGCCGTCCCCTACACCATCATCGACGTCAACCCCCGCACCGTTGAAACCCAGAGCGCCCTGGGCCGACGCATCATCTACGGCGACATCTCCAACGTCGAAGTCCTCGAAACCGCCGGCGTCCGCTCCGCCGACGCCGTCATCCTCACCATCCCCGACGAGGACGCCGTCCTCCGCGCGTGCGAGGCCGTCCGCTCCATGAGCCCCGACACGTTCATCGCCGCGCGCACCAACTTCCTCAGTAAAGGCATGATGGCCTCGCGCCTCGGCGCCGACCACGTCACCGCCGAAGACCTCGCCACCGCCGAGAGCATGTCACACGAGGTCATCACGCAACTGACCGAGCGCGTCCTCCGCCGCCACGAGCGCGACGGCCAGGCCGCGGCCCCCGGCCCCGCCCCCGCTCCAGCGCCGGCTCCGCCCCCGGCCTGACCCGCGCGGCTCAGCCCCGCGCCAACTCCGCCAGCGCCCGCGCCGCAAGCCGCGCGTCCTCCACCGTGCTGAACGCCCCGAACGACACGCGCACCGCGCCGTCCGGGAACGTCCCCATCGCCCGGTGCACGCCCGGCGCGCAGTGCAGCCCTGCGCGCGTCAGAAGCCCGAACTCCGCCTCCAGCGCCGCCGCCGCCTCCTGCGCGCTCCACCCTTCCACCACCACCGCGAACACCGGCGCCCGCGCCTCCACATCCGAAGGCCCCAGCAGGCGCACCGGCGCGCCGCCCAGCCCCTCCACAAACGCCCGCGAAACCTCCAGGCCGTGCGCCCGCAGCGCCCCGACGCCGCGCTCCAGGACCCAAGCGATCCCCACGCCCAGCCCCGCGATCCCCGGCGCGTTCGCGCTCCCGCACTCCAGCCGCTCCGGCATCGACTCCGGCTGCACGTCCAACTCCGAACGCGAGCCCGTCCCGCCCTCGCGCAGCGGGTCCATCCGACCCTCAAACCCACGCGCCACGTACAGCCCGCCCGTGCCCAGCGGCCCCATCAGCCCCTTGTGCCCAGGGAACGCCACCAACTCCGCCCCCAGCGCCGCGACATCCAGCGGAACGTGCCCCAGCGTCTGCGCCGCGTCGAGCAGCAGCGGAGCGCCTTCCTCGCGGCACACGCGCGCGACATCCTTCACCGGCTGGATCGTCCCGCACACGTTCGAGGCATGGTGCGTGGCCACCAGCGCCGCGCCGCCGCGCGCCCGCAGCGCCGCGCGGAGGTCCTCCGGGTCCAGCCGCCCCGTCGCCGGGCAGCAGGCCAGCCGCTCCACGGCGCACTCGCCGGCCTGCTCCAGCGCGCGCAGCGGGCGAAGGACCGAGTTGTGCTCGTTCTGCGTCGTGACCACCACCGGCGTCCGCCCGCCGCCGCGCCCCGCGCGCCGGACCACGCCCTTGATCGCCATGTTCAGCGCGTCGGTGCAACTGAGCGTGAACGCGACGCGCTCCGCGCCCGGCGCGTTGAGCAGCCGCGCCGCCGCCTCGCGCGCCGACAGCGCCACACGCCCCGCCTCCACCGCCTCGGCGTACCCGCCCCGTCCCGGCGACGCGCCGCCCTCGAGCACGCTGCGCGCCATCGCCTCCGCCACGCCCTGGGGCTTGGGGAACGACGTCGCCGCGTGGTCGAGATAGACGCGCGCGCTCTGGCCGGCCCGATCGCTCATCGGGCGCATCGTACGCCGCCGCCGGGCCCGCGCCTTAGAACTTCGGCGCCGTGAACTCAAACCCGTGCGCGTCGGCCACCGGCTTGCTGTACAGGCGCCCGTCCTCTGTGCCGATCGCCTTCGCGAAGCCCGCGTCCTTCTGCGCCAGCGCCTTCCAGCCGTGGTTCGCGATCTTCACCGCCCACGGCAGCGTCGCGTTCGTCAGGCCCAGCGTGCTCGTCCGGGGAACCGCGCCCGGCATGTTCGCCACGCAGTAGTGGATCACGCCGTCGATCGTGTAGATCGGGTTGCTGTGCGTCGTCGCGCGGCTCGTCTCGAAGCACCCGCCCTGGTCGATCGCCACGTCCACCATCACCGCGCCCGGCTTCATCAACTTCAGGTCCGCCTTCGTCACCAGCCGCGGCGCCTTCGCCGCCACGATCAGCACCGCGCCGATCACCAGGTCCGCCTCGTGGACGTGGTGCCGGATTGCGTGCGGCTCCGAGAACACCGTGCGGATGTTCGGCGGCAGCGTCATGTCCAGGAACCGCAGGCGCTCGAGGTCGATGTCCATGATGATCACGTTCGCGCCCAGGCCCGCCGCCATCCGCGCCGCGCACGTGCCCACGATCCCCGCCCCCAGCACCACCACCTTCGCCGGAGAAACCCCCGGCACGCCCCCCAAAAGAATCCCGCGCCCGCCCTGCGGACGCTCCAGGAACTTCGCGCCCTCCTGCACCGACATCTTCCCCGCCACCTCGCTCATCGGCGTCAGCAGCGGCAGCGTCGGACGGCCGGTCGGGCCCGGCTGCTCCAGCGTCTCGTACACCACCGACGTGATGCCCTGTTTCAGGCACCCCATCGTCATCTCCTTGTCCGCCGCAAAGTGGAAATATGTGAACACCGTCTGACCCCGACGCATCATCGGGATCTCCTGCGCCTGCGGCTCCTTGACCTTGATGATCATGTCCGCCTGCGCCCACACCTCCGCGGCCGTGTTGGCGATCGTCGCCCCCGACGCGATGTACTGATCGTCCGTGAACCCGGCCCCCTCGCCCGCTCCACGCTGGACGACCACCTTGTGCCCGTCGCGCGTCAGGAGTTCCGCCCCCACCGGCAGAAGGCCAACACGCGACTCGTCCGACTTCACTTCGGCGGGAACACCGACGATCATCGCTCGTACCTCCACCCGAGGCCGCAACCCTCGCGGAACCAACGGGATATCAGTCTCATGGACCGCGGATCAGGCGGCGACGCCCTCCGTCGCCGCTCGCGGGGCGGAGAGTGTACGTCCCGGCGGCGCCACGTGCGGCGACCAACCCGTTCAGGGCCCGCCCGGGCGCGGCTATAGTGGTTTCAAGCCTTTCCGGGCCTCACGACGGGGCATCAGCACAAACCTCCGGGAACTCCCCCGAGGCACCTCCTAAAGGAGCGCACGATGGCGCAGGGTCGAACAGTTCGGGGCTTGGCTGGGCTCGCGGCGGCCGCCGCCATCCTTGCCGGATTCGCCGCGCACTCCGCCGCCGATCCGGCGGCGTGGGTCGCCAGGGTCAACGACATCTACCGCGGACGCGACCGCGCCCTCCCCGACGAGCAGCGCACCGAGAAGATCCTCTTCCCCGCGCTCGCCGCGATGGACGCGCCCCCCGCCAGTCTCGCCACGACCCTCCGCGCCGCGCTCCTCGCGCCCGGCGACGCGCTCTGGTCCGAGGCCGACGCCTGGGCCCAGTCCGCCAACCAGCAGGCCGCCCTCGAAGCCCTCCGAAAGGCCGCCAGCAGCGAGAAGATCACCTCGCTCCTGCTGCCCTACGGCTCCGACGCCGTGCCGCAGGAATGGCGCGACGCCGGACTCGACGTGGACCTCGGCACGCCCCCCCTGCTGGCCGCCGCGCGATTCAACTACCTCCGCGCGATGGACAGCCTCGCCGCCCTCGTCCACGTCGAAGCCACACGCCTCGGCGCCGACAAAAAAGGCCGCGATGCGCTCAACCTCCTCGCCGACCTCACCCTCATCGCCCGCCAGATGGCCGATCGAGAGTTCGCCGCCGAGATGCGCTGGGGCGTGCACCACATGGCCCGCGGCCTCGAGCGCATCCGCGACGTTGCGTGGGTCTACCGCGCCAGTCTGAACGACCAGGACCTCAAGAACCTCATCGACCGGCTCTCCGACGCCAACCTCCGCGTGGACCGCGTCAAACTCCCGCGCGCCGACCGCATCGCCGCCGAACAGGCCCTCGAACTCGCCTACGTCGCACGCCAGGGCCCCAACCCCGACACCTTCGGCGCCACCATGGCCCGGCTCAGCGCCAAGGACCGGCCCCTCACTCTCTTCGGCGAGTCCGCACGCTGGCAATCCATCGCAGGCACGCAGGGCGGAACCTTCGACGCCGCCGACGCCGTCGCCGACGTCTCGGGCGGCTGGGAGTACCGCTGGAACCTCCGGCCATTCGACCCCGCCCTGGCCGCGCCCTCCGACTACGAACGCCTCGACAAGTCCAAGTTCGCGATGGTCGAGGCCATCCTGGGCCCCATCGACGGGTTCTTCGCCGCGCGCCACGCCCTCCGCGCCGAACTGGCCGCCACCCGCGCCGGCCTCGCCGCGCTCGCCTTCGAACGGCGCAACCGCACCTTCCCCTCCGAACTCTCCCTCACCCGCCCCACCTACGTCCGCGACATCGAACGCGACCCCTGGAGCAAGGACGGCAACGCCTTCGTGTTCTTCGTCCCCATCCGCGACCAGCCCCGCGGCGAGCGCGAACTGCCCAAGCCGCACGTGATCGGCGTGGCGCTCGCCGCCGCGCCCAGCACGCCCGTCGACCCCGCCGCGCTCGAGGAGTACCGCAAGGTTCTCGCCGCGACGCGCAACGCGCGCCTCGACGCCATCATCGCCGCAGGGCAGATCAAGATCGAAACCGGCGAGGCGCAGTTCGAGGGCCTCGTCTCCGGCAAGTACCTCGCCAACGCGACGGCGGAGCAGCGCGAGACGATGGACCGCCTCTTCGCGGACGCGCGAAACCGCGGCGTCAACGCCGTCGCCGCCTACCGCGACGGACTCGAAGCCATCCAGGCCCCCATCCGCGCCAGGCTGAAGGCCGCCAAGAACTCGTACGAACGCGATCAGATCATCCGCGAAATCGCCGGCGAAGCCCGAAAACTGTCCGAGTCCATCCTCAAGATGGGCGACGACGCGGTGATCGCCGCCTTCGAACGGGCCGTCGGCTCGTTCTCCGCTTCTCTCGACGACTCGTACTTCATCCTCTATTCCTCCGGCACCGATCAGGTCGCCGAGTGGGCGCAGAGCGTCGGCGAGGGCGGATCCGACGTCCTCTATTGGCCACCCGTCCTCACGCTCCTGCGGCAGGACCTCGACTCCCGCGGCCTCGACCCCACCGCGCTCACAGCCGCCTGGGCCGACTACACGCCCCGCATGGCCGCACCCGCCGCCAAGCAGGTCGCCGAAGACTCCCCGCAGCGCAGCGCCCCCAGCAGCGGGCCCACCCGCCGACGCGTTGACTGATCGAACCAGGCCGCTACACCGGAGCCACCGCCAAGCATGAAGCCCCACAAGGTCGTGATCATCGGTTCGGGCCCCGCCGGGTGGACCGCCGCGCTCTACGCCGCTCGCGCCAACCTCGCCCCCGTCGTTTACACCGGCACTCCCCGGCAGGACCCATCGATCACTCTCCCCGGCGGCCAACTCATGCTCACCACGGAGGTTGAGAACTACCCCGGCTTCCCAGAAGGCGTCACCGGACCCGAGATGATGGCCCTCTTCCAGAAGCAGGCCGAACGCTTCGGCACGGTCGTCATCGGAGAAGACATCGCCTCCTGCGACTTCACCAGGCGACCCTTCGTCCTCCGCACCGAAGAAGGCAAGGAAGTCCTCGCCCACGCCGTCATCATCGCCACCGGCGCCACCGCCAACTGGCTCGGTCTTCCCAACGAGATGCGCCTGGCCATGACCGGCGGCGGCGTCTCCGCCTGCGCCGTCTGCGACGGCGCGCTCCCCATGTTCCGTGGCCAGCCGCTCGCCGTCGTCGGCGGCGGCGACACCGCCATGGAGGAAGCCACCTACCTCACCAAGTTCGCCTCCACCGTCTACATCGTCCACCGCCGCCACGAGTTCCGCGCCAGCAAGATCATGCAGGAGCGCTTCCTCAGCCAGCCCAACGCCAAGGTCCTCTGGAACAAGCAGGTCGTGGACGTCCTGGGCCAGGACAAGATCGTCGGCGTCCGCCTCAAGGACACCGTCACCGGCGAGGAATCCAACCTCGACGTCAAGGGCCTCTTCATCGCCATCGGACACACCCCCGCCACGAAGTTCCTCAAAGGCGCCGGCCTCGAAACCGACGCCGCCGGCTATCTCGTCGTCCAGGGCGGCAGCAGCCGCACGAACCTCGAAGGCGTCTTCGCCGCGGGCGACGTCGCGGACGGCACGTACCGCCAGGCGGTGACGGCCGCCGGCATGGGCTGCCGCGCGGCCCTCGACGCGGAGCGCTGGCTGGGGGCGCAGGGCGTTCACTGAGGGCATTGCGAGTGAGCGGGGTGGTCCATGGGTCGATTCGTCCTTCCGATCTCCACGTCGCGGCTGATGATGACGCAGTGGTCGGGCGTCTTTGGCGTGTTTCTGGTCGGGCTCGCCCAGCAGATTCATGACTTCAAGGCGGCGGGCGATGGGTGGTTCGGCGCCGTGACGACAGTCCTCGCAATCGTCGGCGGGGGCTATGCGTTCGTGACGGCGATCGCGGCCATCGCGCTGGCGCTGCCGGGCGTGACCGGGCGGCGCGAGCGACGCCTCCGCCTCGGCGCTGTGCTGTCCATGACGCCATTCGTGATCATTGCGGGATTGCAGCTCGCGGTATTTGTGGCGGCGTTCTTTCCGGAAAAGAAGTACGAGGACGGCGCCAGACCACTCGTGCTGCCGATGCAGAGCCGGACCTTGTGATGCACTGCGCTGATCGATCGATGGGGGATTGCGATCATCGGATCTGCGCCCGCCGCTGCCTTCCGTAGAGCCGGGGCATCGGCGCCGCCACGCCAATCTACACCCCGTACTCCCCCCACCGCCGCTCGACGAGACTCAGCGTCTCCTCATCAAACTTCAGTATCGGCGGGAACGGCCTCACCGGCAGACCCCACCCCCCATCCCCCGGCTGCTTTCTCTTTGCGTCGAAGATCACCGCTCGCCCCCCCCCCGCCCATGTCCGGTCACCACCCCGGGCGCTGCCGGCGCACCCAAGGAAAAACGCCCCGGCCAAAACTCTGTCTCTTTTTCACATATCCGCCGC
>JACVCK010000254.1 GCA_016742055.1 Phycisphaerales bacterium | reverse complement strand
CCCACCCTGAAAGGGGCGGAGGCCGTCGGGGGGGCGGGCGGGGTGGGGGCGGACCGGCCCCGCCGGGGCGGACGCCAGGGCGCTGTGGAACGCCATGTGCTCCCCCGGCAGGGGCAGCAGCCACGACGGGACGGGGTCGCGCCCCCGGGAGAGCGTCACGCGCCGGTGGTCGCGGTTGAAGTCGATGTGCCAGTCGGCGCCGGGGGCGAAGCCGATCGTCTCAACGGCACAGCGGACGCCCGCTGTCACTTCGCGCCGGTGGGCGCCCTCGTGGGCGATGATGAGCCGCCCGCCCTCGGACTCCAACGGCAGCAGCGCCGCGAAATCCCGGAAGGACTGCACCACGGCGTCGAGCGATCCGTAGATGTCCAGGTGATCGGCCTCGACGGCGCTGATGGAGCCGATGGTGGGATGGAGGTTGTGGAAGGAGCGGTTGAACTCGCAGGCCTCGGCCAGCAGCAGGCCCGGGCGGCCCTTGAGTTCGCCTCGCGGGATGGCGTCGGCGCCGAGCCGGAAGCCGGTGGGGGTGTGACCGTCGGGGCTGAGTTGCGCGCAGGTGGCGCCGACGATCACCGTAGGGTCGAGCCCCGCGGCGGTGAGCGCGACGCCCAGCATCGCCGTCGTGGTGGACTTGCCGTGCGTTCCGGCCAGCGCCACGCCCGTCCGCCCCAGCATGCACTTGCCCAGCGCTTCGGCGTAGGTCAGCACGGGCAGCCCGCGGTTCATGGCGGCGGCGAGTTGGGGGTTGTCGGGCTTGATCGCGGCGGAGGCGATGACCATCTGCGCGTCGTCGGGCAGTTCGCCGGTGGCCTGGTTGAAGTCCACGCCCGTGCCCTCGAGCGCGAGGGCCTCGGTGACCGGCGAGGCGTAGGCGTCGGATCCGGAGACGATCGCCCCGCGGGCGCGGAGCATGCGCGCCAGGGCGGACATGCCGCAGCCGCCGATGCCCAGGAGGTAGCAGCGCCTTCCGGCGACGTCGAACCTCTGTCCGGCGGGGTTGGCGTGGGCGTCGTGGTGTGGCTTGGCGGGCGACATGAGGCCTTGGGCGGGGGTCATGGGATGGTTTTCATCGGCCGAACTTGCGCAAACGGCGGACAAAACGGGGCTTGACGCCCGTGGACGCTATGCTCCCGCCCGATGTCGGTCCCCCTTCCTTACAAGATCGCGGTGCTGTGCGACCTGCGCGACGCGCAGGGCCGGGCGCTGCTGATCCGTCGGGCCAAGGCGCCCAACCTCGGGCTGTGCTCCCCGATCGGCGGCAAACTGGACATGGAGACGGGCGAGAGCCCCGCGCAGTGCGCCCAGCGGGAGATCCTCGAGGAGGCGGGAGTCCACGTCCCCATCGACCGGCTGCGGTTCGCGGGGATGATCAGCGAGGCGTCGTTCGAGGGCCAGGGACACTGGCTGATCTTCTGGTACACGGTCATCGGCCCGGTCGAGGTCGAGGCCAGGACCATCCGCGAGGGCTCGCTGGAGTGGCACGATCCGGCGACGCTGGAATCGCTCCCTCTGCCGGAGACGGACCGTCGCATCATCTGGCCGCTTGTGAAGAAGCACGTGCCCGACCAGAACGGCCCTCGCGGGTTCTTCGCCTTGCACATCGACTGCTCAGGCGACGAACTGCGCTGGACCGTCGAGGAATCGTCGCTGCATCGCTGAAGGGCGCGACGGTCCGACGGGCTCTGAACCCGGGGCGGCCGATCTATACTTCGGGCTGATGCCACGAGCCGCGGAACGACGAATCCCAACCGCCCCTTCACCCCGATGGATCGGGCTGCTTGCGGCGCTGCTGCTCGTCCTCCCGGCCCTGCTCCGCGCCGACGACGCGCCGCCCGCGGGCGCGCCCGTGGTCGTGCCCGCGGCCCGTCAGGCGCAGGACATCGTCGTCATCACGATCCACGGGCCCATCGACCGCACCACGGCGTACAGCGTCGGGCGGCGCATCGCCGAGGCGGAGCGGCGTGGCGCCGGGGGGATGGTCTTCGAGATTGATTCACCAGGCGGCGAGGTCGGCGCGGTGCTCGAGATCACCGGGCAGATCAAGAACTCCTCGATCGCCAACACCGTCGCGTGGATCAACCCCATGGCCTATTCAGGCGGCGCGATCATCGCCATCGCCTGCCGCGAGATCGTCGTCGCGGAGCATGCCTCCTTCGGCGACGCCGCGCCGGTGCAGGTGATCCCGATGATGGGCCTGCGCTCGCTCCCGGAGACGGAGAGGCAGAAGATCCTTTCCCCGTTGATCGCCGAAGTCGTCAGTTCCGCGCGCCGGAGCGGTTACGACGAGAACCTCGTGCAGGCGATGCTCATGCTGGGCATCGAACTGTGGCTGGTCGAGCACGTGGAGACGGGCGAGCGCAGGTTCGTGACGGAGCGTGAGTGGTGGGCGGTGATGAACACGGAGCCGCCCCGCGTGGGCGCGACGGTTTCGTCCGGCGCCGCGGGCGCGACGCGCCCCGACC
>JACVCK010000049.1 GCA_016742055.1 Phycisphaerales bacterium | reverse complement strand
GGGGCGTGCGTGGGGCGGGGCCGGGACGGCGGTCGATCGCGCGATCGAGGGCGTCGATCTCGGGCGCGGGCAGGGCGAGCCAGGCCTCCGCCGGTGCGTCGCCGGCCTGCGGCTGCGCGAGCGCGGGGGGCAGTTCGGCGCGGGATGGCTCGACGTTGGCGCGTCGTGGCGCCGGGTCGGCGGCGCTCAGGGCGAGGGCGCAGACGGCCGCGGCCCAGAGGGCGTGGGGCGGGAAGAGGTCGAGCGCTCGATCGATGAGGCGTGGCGTCACGGCGGGTGCAAGGGTAGCGGGCGCGGGCGGGCCGTCACGTGAAGGAACGGTCAAGGCGCGGCGGGAGGTCAGGTTCCTCGCGTGTTGCCGAAGAGGAGGATGTGCAGGCGAGGGCAGGGGCGCCAGCCGCGTTCCGCGCAGGCGGCGTCGATCCAGTCCCGGGCCTCCATGGCCTCGGGCGTGACGCCCTCGGGCATGAGCATCACGTCCTCGGGGGCCCAGCGGCGCAGGCGCTCGAGGAGCGTTTCGATCTCGTCCAGGTCGGCGGGCTCGGCGACGACGAACTTGAGTTGGCGCTGCGGGTGGGCGTCGATGAGGCGCTGGAGGGCGTCGAGGTTGATCCGGCGGGCGTCGTGGCGTCCGCGCCATCCGCTTTCGGCGGCGGGCGTGGAGTTGGCGAGTTTGGGGCTGATGCTCATCAAGTCGGCGTCGATCTCGCGCCAGACCGTGCCCGCGGTTTCGATGGTCACGTGCAGGCCCTGGGCGCGGAGCGAGCGGGCGAGCGCCGCGGCCTCGTCGAAGAGCATCGGCTCGCCCCCGGTGACGACGGCGTGTCGGACGCCGCTGGCGTGGGCTTCGTCGAGGAGGGATGGAATGGAGCGGTTGGAGCCCTCGGGGCTCCAACTCGCGTAGGGCGTGTCGCACCAGGCGCAGCGGAGGTTGCAGCCGCTGAAGCGGACGAACCACGAGGGCGTTCCGGTCAGGCGGCCCTCGCCCTGCACGCTGATGAAGGTCTCGGCGATTTTCGCGCCGGCGCTCACCGGGCCGACCCGGCCCGCGTGCGTGTGTATTCGGTGGGGTCGGGCACGGCCGCGGCCTCGAAGCCGCGCCTGCGGATGGCGCACGCGTCGCACCGCCCGCACGCGCGCCCGCTGGCGTCGGGGTCGTAGCAGGAGCGTGTGATGGAGAAGTCCACGCCCAGCGTCGCGCCGAGTTGGATGATCTCGGCCTTGCTCAGCGCCGCCAGCGGAGTGTGCACACGGACGGCGCGGTTCTCGGCGCCGGCGCGAGTGCCCTCGCGGGCGGCGGCCTCGAACGCGCGGATGAAGCCCTCGCGGCAGTCGGGGTAGCCGGAAAAATCCACGGCGTTGACGCCGATGATGACCTCCACGTCGCGCGCGGGCCACTGCGATTCGGCCCAGCCCACGGCCAGGGAGAGGAACACCATGTTCCGCGCCGGGACGTAGGTCGTGGGGATGCCCGCGCCCAGCGCGCTCTCGTCCCGGTCCTTGGGCACCTCGCCCGCGCCCGTCAGCGCCGAGCCGGCGAAGGGGCGCAGGTCCATCCGGATCACCTCGTGGCGCACGGCGCCCAGGCGGCGCGCCACTTTGCCCGCGGCGTCGATCTCGGCGCGGTGGCGCTGGCCGTAGTCGATCGTCAGGGCGGCGCACTGGATGCCCTCGGCCATCGCGGCGGCCATGGCGACGGCGCTGTCGAGCCCGCCCGAGAGCAGCGCGACGGCGCCGCGGGACGCGGGGTTCGACGGGTTGGCGCGGGCTCCGGGCATGGGTGGGGATCGTAGGGAGCGTGCAGGACGGCGGGTGGGCCGTCCGCGCCGCGCGTTCCGCCCCGCCTGGGGGAGCGGTTATCGCCCCCTGCGGATGCCCTGCACGACTTCAACGGCTTCGGCGACGGCGCGGTCGAGCGTGTCGTTGACGATGAAGCGATCGTACACGCCGCAGGTCCGGGCCTCGGCCATCTCGCGCTGTGCGGCGGCGAATCGGCGCTGGATGGCGTCTTCGCTGTCGCGTCGGCGGGCGCGCAGGCGCGCCAGGAGCGCGTCGTCGCTGGGCGGCAGCACGAAGACGCCGGCGGCATGGGGCATCGCGGCCTTGACGATTTTGCCGCCCTGAACGTCGATCTCGAGGATGACCAGGCGCCCGGCGCGGAGGTTGTCCTCCACGGGCGCGCGGAGCGTGCCGTACCGCCGGCCGTAGACCCCCGCGTGCTCGAGGAACTCGCCCATCGGGCTGCCGGGGGTGGGTGTGGCGAGCGTGGCGAACTGTTCTTCCGAGACGAATCGGTAGTCGAGTCCGTCGCGGTCCCCGGGGCCGGGCGGGCGCGTGGTGAGGGAAACGGAGAACCAGGCGTCGGGGCAGGCCCGTTCGAGCGCGCGGGCGATGGTGGTCTTCCCGGCGCCGGAAGGCCCCGAGACGATCAGCGCAAGCCCCTTGCCCTCGCTCCAGTCCGTCGTCATCGCGGCCAGAATAACCGGCTCCCATGGGGAGCGCGCGTCAGTCCTGCCCGAGGCACCAGCGGAGCGCCGCCATCCTCATATAGACGCCGTTCTCGACCTGTCGCAGCACCACGCCCCGGGGCCCGTCCACGGCCTCGGCCGCGTCGCCGGCGATCTCGAGCCCCCGGTTCATCGGGCCCGGGTGCATCACCACGGCCGATTTCTTCATCCGCGCCAGGCGGGCGGGATTGATCTGGAACGCCGCGGCGTAGTCGCGGGCGCTCGACAAACTCGCCGCACGCTCGAACTGCACGCGGAGCGCCTGCAGGCCGTCCACCTCGGGAAGGACCGCGTCGAGATCGTGGCGGACCTCCACGCCGAGCGCTTCGAGCGTCCGCGGCGCCAGGGTCGGGGGGCCGACGCACACGACGCTGGCGCCCAGCGCGGTCCAGGCGGCGATGTCGGATCGAGCGACGCGGGAGTGGGCGACGTCGCCCACGATCGCCAGGCGCAGGCCGCTGAGATCGAACGCGTCGGTCCGAGCGTGGGCCTCCGCGACGGTGAGCGAGTCGAGCAGGCCCTGCGTCGGGTGTTCGTGCGAGCCGTCGCCGGCGTTGAGGACGGGGATGTCGGCGGTCGAGGCGGCGAGCGCCGCGGCGCCGCTGGAGGCGTGGCGCACGACCAGGGCATCCACGCCCATTGCCTCGATGGTCCGCACGGTGTCGACGAGGGTTTCGCCCTTGGCGACGGAGGAGCCGGCGGAGGAGAGGTCCACGACGTTCGCGCCCAGGCGCTGCGCCGCGATGGTGAAGGACACGCGGGTGCGGGTGGAGTTCTCGAAGAAGAGGTTGGCGATGGTGCGGCCGGCGAGGTCGGGCTGCGGGGGCTTGCCCCGGGCGCCGCGCCAGTCGTTGGCCATGGCCCAGGACGAGCGCAGCAGCCGGCGCATGGTTTCGACGTCCATGGCCTGCAACCCGATGAGGTCGCGTCCCCCGCCCGAACTCCCGTGCCGCGCGCCGTGGTGCGTCATGCGGGGGGGAGTGTAGCGGGCGGTGGGCGCGGGGGCCGTCGGCGGGGGCGTCAGCGCGGCTTGGAACGGGCCGGGTCGGTGTCGGGGTTCACGGGCGGCGTGTCGGAGCGCGCCTCGGGGTTGGTGGGCGATCCGCCGCCGTAGCGGGTGGACTGGCAGGCGCCCAGGGCCAGCGCCGCGCCGAGCGCGGTCAGGGTGAGGATCGGGCGGAGGCGGAGTCGTTGGATCGGGAACATGGCGTCTCCTTTGGGTGATGGTTGGCGATGCGCCGACCGGGGGGTGTGGGGGGCGGCGTCAGCGCTTGGAGTGCACGAGCGTCTCGCCCATCAGCGCGACGGCGCGGTCGTAGCGGTCGTTCGCCTCGTCGTGCATCGCGTTGACGCACGCGATGGGTTTCTTCTTGCATCGTGGCTCGGCGTGGTTGCAGCGGATCATGCGGGTGAGGACCTCGAAGAGCGCCTGGCACTCCGCGGCGGCGAGTTTCTCGAGCGGGCTCTCGCCGCTGAAGACCGCGCCGCACTTGGCCGCGAGCGCGTGGGGCTGCACCGGGGCCCGTTCGCCGTTGAAGTAGCGGTCTTTTCGGGCGAAAAAGGCGCTGCGATGGGCGGCGAGGTCAAGGTCGTCGGCGTGGAGTTCGGGGTCGATGGCGGCGCGGCGCTCGCACGCGGCGGCGTGGCTTTCCATCATGTCGTAGGCGCCGGCCAGGGCGCGGGGAAACTGGTCGCAGAACTCCACGAACGCTTCGCGCCGGATTTCGTACAGGCGCGAGTCGGCCTCGGCCGACGCGCGGTTGCGGAAGTCTCGGCCCTGCCAGATCAGCGCGCCGACGAAGCAGACGGCGGCGGCCATGATGGCGCCCGTCGCCTCGGTGAAGGAGCCCTTCCAGAACCGGCGCAGGCCTCGCCGCCCGGGAGGTTTGGAGTTCGGTGTGGGCGTGAGGTTCTGCGCATCCTGGGGCGCGGCGGGCTGCTGCGCGTCGGAGAGTCGCTGGATCATGGGCTTGGCTCCTTGGGAGGGGCGCCGGGCGGTCAGCGCGGAGCGACGGTGACGACGCTCATCTCTTTCTCGAGGATCTCGCGCGCCTGCGGGCGGCTGATCATGAAGTCCACGCGGCGCGCGAACTCCTCGACGGGGATCTCAATCGCCTTCCGGGTCTGCGGGTCGATCGCCAGAGCCGCGACCAGGCGGTAGGTGTCGCTGACCAGCCGCTCGTGCGCCCAGCGGTTCTCCGGGGCGATGCGGTTGAGGAGGTTGCGAATCGCGGTCTTCGCGCCGTTCTTCTCGTAGACGGCGCCGTAGACGACGTAGGCGTGGCCCTCGTCCGGCTTGGTTTCGTGCCGCAATCCCGCGACGACGGGGTGGCCCTGCTGGAGCGCGGGGATCATGGTGTCGACGCCGAGGGTGGTCCGCTGCAGGTAGGATTCGACGATCGAGCGGCCGTTGAACTGGATTTCGCCGCCCTCCAGGGCGCGCTGCGCGAGCGCCGCGAGCCGCTCGCCGCCCAGGTAGTCGAGGTCGGGGTTGAGCGCCCACATGATCTCGTAGTACGACGCGGCCCTGGCGGCTTCGGAGGCGGGGTCGCCCACGCCGGTCACGCGTTGCGCGATCCGCTCCTGCGTGATGGGCTCGCCCTCGGGCGTGCGCGTCCGGTAGTGGGCGTGGACCATTTCGGCGCAGGCCGCCCAGCACCAGTCCTTGTGGCGCTGCTGCGCGGCGTGCGATGTGAAGCCGGGGATCTCCGCCGTCCAGCGGCGCGTAGCGGCGTCGTACCGTTCGTTGCCCGCGCCCTCGGTCGGCGCCGGGGCGGGCGCCGGCGTGGGCGAGCCGATGGCGTCGTTGACCTTGTTCTCAAGGTTCCGCAAGCCGTCGCGCAGCCCGTCGAACGGGCCGCCCGCGAGGGCGACGGAGGAGATCAGAGCGACAGTCGTGGCGCCGTGCATGGGCGTCCGCCTTTCCGGGAAACGTGCGAGCGTCCTCCCCGATCGGGCGTCGAACGGACCGGAACCGACGCGGGACGACCGAGAGAGGCGCTCGCGGCCGCTTCCGGCGCGCGGCGGAACAGAATATTGGGAAGGCCGAACGGGCGGTCAGTCTTCGATCCGCACCGGCGCCCACGAGCACTCGACGCCTTTCTCGGTGCAGATGCGGTAGAAGAGTTGGGAGGCGACGAGCGTGCGGCCGGGGTCCAGGGGCCGCGGTCCGAAGGTCTCGTGGGTGAACGCCAGGTCGAAGGGTCCGAAGTCCTCGAGGTCCTCGGCGCGGTAGCGGAGTTCAGCGTTCATGAACAGCCCGTCGCGCCGCCAGCAGCCCTGCTCGCAGTCGCCGGTGAACGGCGTGTGGTCGTTGTGGAAGAGCGGCATGGAGGGGGCCAGAGGCGGCAGGACGAGGTCGCTCCGAAGGTCCCACCAGGGCCCGCGTTTGGAAGGCTCCATCTTGCGGTCGTAGTCGGATCGTCTTTCATCCGGGGGGACACGCCAGGGCTGCACCTTGACCGGCTGCCAGAGGAGGTTGGAGAACCCGGCGGTGAGGAGGACTTTGCGCACCTTGGCGGAAGCCACGTACGCGCCGCCCGAGCCGATGCGGACGACGTCCGCGGTGGGCGACTCGTAGAGCGTCGTCTCGGGGACGCCCTTGCATGGCGATACTCCTGCGAACAGGCGAGGGGAGGTGGGACAGAACTCAAGGAGAGGCGAAGCGAGGAGATCGTCTTGGGAATACTCCCGAATGAAGTCGAGCCCGAACTCGACGCCCTGACGGAGCTCGCCGACGCGAGACCACGGCCGCAGGCCCTGTTGCTCGAGGAATGCCACGGCCGCGGCCATGCGGGGATCGTCCGCAGGGAGCTTCAAGTCGAACGTGCCGCGGCCCTCTCCTTCCGGGAGGATGCGCCGTATGCCTTCCATGATGTGCGGTTCGAACTCGCTTTTGATGAAGGCAAGGTGTGCGAGGATGATCATCAGAATCCCCTCAGACGGTACCACTCACGTGCCGCAGTGAACAGTGGAGGCCCAAGTTCTGCATCCCACTCCGAGTAAGTTCGCGATAGCAGAATGAAGAACTCATCGATTGAAGTGGTCGAACGAGGTTGCCCCAGAGTTCGCAAGGCGATTTCGTGAAAGTTGGCGATGCCTTGTCCCATATTGATATGCCGATGCTTGTTCAGCAGGAAACCGGGCATCGTGTCGAGCAGGTCTTCCATCTCAGATGGGCTCAGCGAAGCGTACTCGGGCCGCCTTCTGAGGAGCTCTTCTCCCCAACTGCGAATCCCGATGTGGTGGTTGTGCAGGTCAAATTTGTGCTTGATGCGCTGCCCGAGCGGCGTCTGTCGGAATTCGTTGATCTCCCGCACAGTCTTAAGTTTCGAAGAGTCCACCGTGCCGTCCGGCCGGATGGCGTCACGGTACATCAGGATCATGAGCGAATCAACGATCTTGTCCAGATCGGCGTCAAACAGGTCCTTGGTCCCCAGTTCCTCGGTGATCCGGAGCGCCTCGACGAACTGGTCCCACCAGCCCATGTTGGGATTGACTCTTTGAACCTCGGCCAGCACGGACGCCGCGTAGGTGCATGGTCGGCCCGCGTTGTGGACCCAGACGCCGTCCGCGCCGTCGACGTCTGGAAGATCGCCCACGAAGTAGGTGTGCCAGTTGGCGACCTCGAAGTTGTAGGTCGTGAGGCGACCCTGGCTGCTCGGAGGCCCGCGTTCGACCTGGATGTCGGTGACGTAGGCCACTCCGCCGCGGCCGAGCGAGAGACGGTCGCCGATCTTCAGTTCCGACATCGGCACGAACCGATCGGCGTCGACCACATAGAAGGGATGCTCGCCGGTTCCTCGAAGTTCTGTTGCGGACGAGCCGTCCTGGGATCGGATGGAGACGCGGTGGAGTTCTGCGGGGTGCGTGACGAACACGTCGAGCACAGGCTGGAATCCCGTTTCTCCGGTTTGCTCGCATCGCGACAGGACCAGGTCCCCGGGCGCGATGTCTTCGATGGGGACCATGCCCTTGGGCGTATGCACCGGCGTTCCTGCGACAAAGCAGACGTTGAGGATGGGCAGCGGGATGTCATCGAACCTCTCCTTGACGTCCTCCAGTTTGTCGATGACGACCAGAGGGATGAACGGGACGTTGCGGAGACGCGCGGTGGCCCTTGTGATGATGGCTGACTTGGAGATGACGATGCCGGCGCCTCCCGTAGAGGTTGTCAGAGCCGCTTCGATCAGGACGGAGCCGATGATGTTGCCGACAATCCGGCCCTTCTCGTAGTCGTCGAGATCGTCGTAGGCCTCCGACGCGGCGGCGATGAGCTCCGCCGCCATCGCCATCGCCAATTGGTGCTGCTCATTCAACGGCCCGAAGTTGGGGTCCTTGCCCGTCAGCGCCGTGTAGATGTATCCATGAGGGGCCAGTTGCAGGTGAAGCGTCATGTTCGCGAGCGCCACGGTCGTGTTCATCATGGCGGAGAAGAGGGCGCGATCTTCCTCAAGAAGGAAGCCCTGGCCGGTCTGAAGCCTCATCAGGATGCTGAGCCGGTTGTAGTTGACCGCCACATGGGCGGCGGTCTTGCAGATCTCGCCGAGGGAATCCCAGAAGTTGACGCCCGAATCCGCCAAGCCCCGACCAAACCCGTCGGTGTAGGCCCCGAAGCCGGTCCGCCATTCTCCGATCTGCTCTCGGACGAGTTGCTCCATGCTGACGGGTTTGAGCGCGAGCATGATGCTCGGGGCGCCGTCGCCGTCAATACGGAGGAAGGTCCGATCGTCGTAGAGCGCGATCCGATACTCGCGATGCAGTTCGATCAGTTCGTCAGCCGCGTTCGTGAACTCGGACTCAATGGTCACATCCGCCACATCCGTCATGAGTTCGATGGGCCCGAGCATCTCCATCACGAAGGGGCGGAACTCGCCGGGGCCGGAGGACGCGACGGTTGTGGCGCTGGAGATCTCCAGTCCCCATCCCGTCCAGTCCAGCCGTTCCGGCGCGGTGTAGTCCCGGCCCCCGACGAGGATGATCTCCCGCAGGAGCGAGTCGCCCATCCAGATCGGGCACTGACCCAGGCCCAGCGGCGGATGGGTGACCCAGATGACCACCTGATTGGTGTCCGGGTTCTCCTCGTAGACGAACCGTGTGCCGGGATGTTTGGCGCTCTCGAACACGTTCGGAGTCGTCTCGGTGAGCGTGTCGCTGAACACCGGGGAGGGGACGCCGTCGTGCAGCGTGACGAGGTGGACCGTGAGTGAGGGGCCTTCCACGCGCTGGGCCTGGAGGAACACGATCACGTCCGGGGGGGCCTCGACCTCGACGGTGAAGGAACGCTCGGCGTAGCCCATGTGGGCCCGGGCGTTCTGAGCGACGAGTTCCACCGTGTTCACGCCCGGGCTCACCACCACCGTCGCGACGGCGTTGAAGGTCCCCGTGTAGTCGTGCGGCTTGAGGATGTTCCCGGAGGCGCCGGCTTTGGTGAACTGCACGTCGAGACGGGCCGCGGGCGCTTCTTCGTCGTCGGGATCGCCGCGGCCATTGATGAGCACATCCAGGTGCGCGATCACGCCCTCGGCGCCGGGGATCAGGTCCGACAGGGCGTCGTCGATGGTCCCCGACACGGCGAGGTCCGCGATGAGGCGCGAGGCGTCCTCGCTGGGGCGGACATTGGTCAGTTCGAACTGGCTGACCGAGATGACGGGCGACGGGTGCGACAGGACGGGCGTGTACGAGTCCAACAACTGGCCGTTTGGCCCGACGTTGACCGTGCGCAGGCCGTAGGCGGTGAGCCGGACCGCGTCGCTGCAACCGGCAAGCGCCACTTCGATGCGATGGTCGCCCGGTGCAGCGCTGGGGCGAACCGCCTCCACCCAGAGCACGACCGTGCCCCCGCGGTCCGGGTCCAGGCCGAAGTCGTTCGCGGTGAATTCGTCGCCCGGCCTGACGAAGTCGCCGCCCTCGCTCACGGGCAGCGGACTGCGGCTTTGATGGCCGTCTCTTTTCCAGAGTCGGAGCGCTCCCGCGCCGGGCATGTACCTGGGGCCGTCCTCGTCCGTACTCACCTCCACTTCTGCAGGGTCCGAGGCGGCGTACTGGAAGGTCACGCGGACTTCGTCCGAAATGGGGCCGGCGAGTCGAAGGCGGACGGGGACGAATCGGTCCTCGGCCGATTCGTCGTCGTGCTCGTTCGCCGGGTCGAGGTCCATGCCATCGGCGAAGCCGGGCACGCCGTCGCCGTCGCGATCGCCGACGTTGACGACGATCAGCTTGCCGAACCCGTCCGGGTCGTCTTCGGCCTCGTCCTCTTCTTCCGAGCCCGCCGGCGGCGCGAAGGCGTCGTTGTTGTCGGAGTCGACATCCAGGTCCACGAGGTACATCCGCAGCGTGGCCTCCTTGCCTTGGGCGAGGTTGCAGGCATCGCGGGGATCGCCGGCGCGAAGCCCCTCGGAGGCCGATCTCCCGCAGCCGTCGCTGAACACGCCGAGCAGCGAATCGGGGTCGTCGATCACGACGCCGACTTCATCGTGCTCGATCAGCGCCGTGTAGTCATAGTCCGGCGGGCTGAGAGAGGAGCCCATATGGAGCACGCGGACGGCGTGCTCCTCGCCCCGTCGGAACGTGAACTCTTCAGAGACCACGGCCCCCAGGGGCGCCACCAGGCGTCGGTCGCCGATGCTCAGCGCCCATCGCTCCGACTGGCTTCCGCTGTGGTCCCCAATGATCAGCGTGAGCCGCACAGCGGCGTTCTCGGGCAGCGGCGCTCCGTTGTCGGTCGGGTCGTTTGGGAGGCCGCCCTGGGCGATCTCCTCGTTGTCCGGCACCCCGTCGCCGTCGCTGTCCGCCGAGTTCGGATTGGTCGAGTGGGCCTGCTCCTGGCCGTTCGTCAGCCCGTCGCCGTCCTCATCCTCGTCGAAGTCCGGGATGCCGTCGCCGTCGGAGTCGGAGTCAAAGGGATCGAGCCCGTATTCCACTTCGAACCCATCCCCAAGCCCGTCGCCGTCGGAGTCGAAGTGGAAGGGATTCAGCCCCATGCAGGACTCCAGCATGTCGGGGAGTCCGTCGTGATCGCTGTCTTCGCTGAACTGCGGCGCCTGGAAATCTGGAGAGGCGGGGTCGGTCCCGTCCGAACCCCACTGCCACTCGCACAGGTCGTCGAGCCCGTCGCCGTCGGTGTCGGGATTCGTCGGGCTGGTGCCGAAGGTGACCTCGTTGGCGTCGGAGAGCCCGTCGCCGTCTTCGTCGCGATTCGGATGGCCGGCGACCTCGAACTCGCAGATCCGCACGCGTTCAATCCCCCCGAGGGCGTACCGGACCATCAGCCGCACGACGCCGGGCTCGAAGCCGGTCACGACCTCCAGGCGCTCGTAGGTTTCGCTCCAGTGCGTGAGGATCGGGCCCGACACCTGCTCCCACATGAGGCCGCCGCCGTCCGGGAAGTATCGAGTCTCCAGGCGCACCCACTCGTCGAAGAACTTCACGGAGGGGCATCCGTCGATCTCGAGGAACAGGTCGTCAATCTCGATCGTGTCGTGCGCGTACGCCGTCGACAGGCACAGCGCCGAGTGGAACGACAGGCGGATGTCCACCTCGCCGGGGGTCATCCCGGCGACGTAGTCGAACACCGGGCCGCTGGGCGCGAAACTCGCCAGGAGCGACTCGCCGCTCAGAACCGTCCATTGGAACGTTCCCCCGACGATGAGCGTGGCGCCTCCATACAGGGTTCCGGGTTGACCGCGCAGCGCCCAGAGCTGGCCGCCGATGCCGCAGAAGCACTCGACCCGCCGGTCGTCGCCATCGCCGGGCATGCCGAGCCCGTTCGAGCCCAGGCCCGGGGGGTGGTCCCATGCGCAGTCCTGATCGTCCGGAGTGATCCAGCAATAGAAGAGCGGGTCGGGGATAATCCAGCCACGCATCGCGTCCGCGGTTTGCGATGTGGAGCCCAGCGCCGCGATCGTCCGTTCCAGGTCCGCCGTGGTCGTGCGGCCGTCGCCGTCGACGTCGCCCCTGAGAGTGTTGCGCGCCAGAGACTCGGCGGCGATCGCGATGTCCGCCGCGTCCACCACGCCGCTGCGGTCCAGGTCCTCCGCGAGCGCCCGATCGATCCGCGGGTCCCACACGAACTCGTCTCGAACGAACAGCGTGTCCCACGTGCGCCCGGACACAACGTGCAGACGCTCGATCAGGCGGCCCTTTCGGTCCCGCGCGGCCGCGCCGATCCGGAGGTCAGGAACGCCGTCGTTGTCGTAGTCCTCGCCGCCCCTGATGCGCACGCCGAAGCGCTCGTCCACGCGACCCTTGAGTTCACGGAGGAGCGAGCCGTCCGCTCCAGAGAACACGTACACGCGGCCGAGGCGGCTGGTCTCCGCTCCGGCGCCGGGCGAACCAACCGCAACGTCCGGAACGCCGTCGCCGTCCACGTCGCCGATGCCGTCGGCGCGGTGGCCGAACGACGGGTCCGGCGTCGGCGGGAGGAGCGTGACGCGGCCCTCCCAGAGAACCGCTCTCCCGCCGACGCCCCGGTCATCGGGCTTCAGTTCGTGCCCCGCCCGAGCGTGAAGCCCGAAGCACACCAGTCCGGCCATCGCCCCAGCACGCACGCACAGTTTCATCATGACGCGTCCCGTCCCTTGTCCTGTCATCCGATCAACTCGACGCCGCGACCTGCGGCGCCGGGCGGCACGGAATACAGGTCCGGCGATCGGAACGCAATGCAAAAACGCGCGGCCTTGTTCGTTTACTGAAGAGCAAAACCACAGGTTTGTGTCAACGTGCGTCCGAGAACCACGGCGCGCGCCGCGGATCTGTGGATTGCAGGCCCGCCGCGCCAACACTTTTGTGTGTCAAAAAAATCTGCGGCAATCGGTTCACAGATCAGTGAACGCGGCGGCCTTCGCCCGGGCGCCAGTCGTCGCAGATCAGCCGCGCCACCAGCGCCGTCCAGCCCGTCTGGTGGCTCGCGCCCAGGCCCTTGCCCGTGTCCCCGTGGAAGTATTCGTGGAACAGCGCCAGGTCCTTGTAGTGCGGGTCCTTCGCGAAGCGCTCGTCGTCGCCCATGCAGGGCCGGCGCCCGCTGGCGTCGGGGAGAAAGAGGGTGATCAGCCGCCGGCGCAGCTCGCGGGCCGCCTCGGAGAGCCGGACCTTCTGGCCGGAGCCGGCGGGGCACTCGACGGTCAGCGAGTCTTCATAGAAGTGGTCGTACTTCTCCAGCGCCTCGAGCAGCAGGTAGTTCAAGGGCATCCACACGGGCCCGCGCCAGTTGGAGTTGCCGCCGAAGAGCGAGGTGTCGGACTCGCCGGGGGTGTAATCGACGCGGAACTCGCGCCCGCCAACGCTCAGCACGTACGGGCGCGAGCCGTGGGCCTTCGAAACGCTGCGCACGCCGTGGTCCGAGAGCATCTCCGATTCGTCCAGAACGTAGCGGAGCGTGCGGATGAGCCGCTCCATCGACGCCGCGGCCAGGAGGCGGCGCGCCCGGACCTCCTCGTCGCCCTTCAGGTCGCATGTGGCCATATACGAGATGTGGCGCGCGAGGTCCTTGCGGTTCTCAAGGAACCAGTCCATCCGCTTCTTGAAGCCGGGCAGGCGGTCGATGACGCGCTCGTCGAGCACTTCCGCGGCGAGCAGCGGCACCACGCCCACGAGCGAGCGGACGCGCAACTGCACCGTCTCGTGGTCCATCAGCAACTGGTCGTAGTAAAAGCCGTCCTCTTCGTCCCAGAGGCCCGTGCCGCCGTGGGAGTTCATCGCGTCGGTGATGGCGACGAAGTGCTCGAAGAACTTGGAGGCGACGTCCTCGTATGCCGGGTCGCCGTCGGCGAGTTCGAGCGCGATGGCGAGCATCGTGCCGCAGTAGAAGGCCATCCATGCGGTGCCGTCGGCCTGCTCGAGGCGCAGGCCGCTGGGCAGCGGGCGGGAGCGGTCGAAGACGCCGATGTTGTCGAGGCCGAGGAACCCGCCGCCAAAGATGTTCTTGCCTTCGGGGTCCTTGCGGTTGACCCACCAGGTGAAGTTGAGCAGCAGTTTGTGAAAGACGCGTTCGAGGAAGAGCCGGTCGCGCCCCCCGGGCGGGCCGGTGAGTTTGTACATCCGCCAGCATGCCCAGGCGTGGACGGGTGGGTTCACATCGCCGAGCGCGAACTCGTAGGCGGGCATCTGCCCGTTGGGGTGCATGTACCACTCGCGCAGGAACAGGATCAACTGCGACTTGGCGAACTCCGGATCGATCCGCGCCAGCGCGATCACGTGGAACGCCAGGTCCCACGAGGCGTACCAGGGGTACTCCCACTTGTCCGGCATCAGCACGACGTCGCGGTTGAACAGGTGCGGCCAGTCGGCGTTGCGCCCCGCGCGGCGCGCGTCCGGCGGCGGGGGGCCCGCGGGGTCGCCCTCCAGCCAGTCCTTCACCACGTAGTAGTAGAACTGCTTGCTCCAGAGCAGCCCCGCGAACGCCTGCCGCACGACGTTCCGCTCCTCCGCGCCCAGACCCGCCGGGGCCTTGGCGTCGTAGAACTCCTGCGCCTCGCGCTCACGCTCGGCGAACACGCGCTCGAACGCGCCGCCCAGCGCCTCGTCCGCGCCGGCGGCCGCTTCCGACTCCGGCGCCAGACGCATGCGCAGTTCGACCGAGCCGCCCGGGGGAATGTCCAGCGCGTACCACGCCGCGGCCTTCGAACCCACGCCCTCGTCGCTGACCGCGCCCTCTTCGCCCTCGACCACGAGGCGGTGGAACGCGTCCTTCACCCAGCGCCCGCGGTTGCGCACGCCGTAGAGCCGCTCGTGGTTCGTCTCGTTGTCGGTGAACAGCAGCCGGGGCGGGCGCCCGCCGGGCCCGACGCCGAAGTGCATCACGCTTCGTCCGAGGGACCCGTGCTGGCCCTTATACACATCTGACGCTGCCGA
>JACVCK010000253.1 GCA_016742055.1 Phycisphaerales bacterium | reverse complement strand
ATCCAGCGCTTGCGCGCAACTCCATCCCGCGCCAACTCCACCCGCGCGCGCACAAGCGTGACCCCTCATCCAAGGGCAGAGGACCATTCCTTTGCCCGACGTGGACGCCATCCTCGAAGACTTCTTCATGCAGGCCCTCCAGGCCCTCATGGACCTCGCGCGCACCGCGAAGAGTGACCAGATCAGACTCCGCGCCCTCCTCGAGATCGCGCGCCTGTGCAACCCGCACAAGCCGAGCCGCTCTCCGAGGTCGCCCTCTCCGAAGCCGCTTCTGAGTCTGCGAAGAGGCGGATCTACCTTTCCTTCATCTCCTCCTCCACCTATTCCGGTCTCGTCCGACCCCCTCCCCCGCCCCTCCGGGGCTTGCGATTCTTTCAGCGCACCATCCGGGGGCGAGGCGCCCCCGGCTAGGCGCCCTCGACCGCTTCGCGGTGAAGACGTCGACCACTCCGCGTCCGAATCTTCAAGTGGGGCGGGCGTCTCGCCCGCCGTTGCAGCGTCGGCATGCTCCACGCCGACTCAGCCCTGCCCCACCTGCCAAACCACCAGCCCGCGCCCCGCCTGCGCATCGTGCATACCGCACATGGACTCCATCGAGCGGTCCGAACGCATCCGCATGGCCGCCCAGGCCCGCGAAGCCATCGCGCTCAACGAATCCCGCAACCTCCCCGTCCCCCCACGCTGGCGCGAATGGGCCCGGGTCGATGAGGGCCTCCATGCCGCCTCCCCCGCCCCGGACACCTCCTGACGCAGGGCGCCCCTGTTTTTCGGCTAAGAGCGACGCTCAAGCCCCCGGGGCGGGGTTTGCCCCCCGGTGGGGCTCCGCTTACACTTCCCGGCTCAACTTTTCCAGGCCGCGCGATGCCTCGACCTCTCCCTTGCCGGACCGATTCCCGGTCCCCCGTCGAGCCCGCGTCCGGAAGCATCGGAAGCGCAGCGACATGCAGTACGCGATCATCGAAGACAGCGGCAGCCAACTCAAGGTCCGGTCGGGCGACGTGATCGAGGTCGATCTCCGCGACCTGGCGGACGACGCCAAGACGGTGACCTTCGACCGGGTGCTGCTGATCGGGGACGGCGAGAAGGCCGCGAAGATCGGGACGCCGTACATCGGCGGGGCCTCGGTCACGGCGGACATCGTCGAGCGTGAGGTCAAGGGCGAGAAGATCGACATCGTGAAGTACAAGCGCCGCAAGAACTACAAGCGGAAGCAGGGCCACCGCCAGCGCTACATGCTGGTGAAGGTCTCGGGCATCAAGGGCTAAGCCCGTCCGGCGCGAGCGAGCGCAGTCCATCCCTTTTCGAGCGCCCGCGTTTGTTCGACGCGGGCTGTTTTGTTTTTGGGCCTGTTCAGCGCGGGGGCAGGAGGCCGAAGGGGTTGAGTTCGGGCTCGGCGCCGTAGCGCCCGCGCCACCCCGAGGCGCCCCGCGGACGCAGCGCGACGCCGAAGGACGTGTCCCCGGTGATGTCGTCGTAGCCCACCGCTATCTCGAACGCCCACTGCTCGAAGCGCCGCTCCACGCGCACCGAGATCGCCTGGAGGTCGTCGTTCTCCAGATCAAACACCGCGGCGCCCTCGACGGCGTACTTCCGCGTCAGTTGGTAGCGGGCGCCGAAGTCCAGCAGCGTGGAGTCGATCGGGTCCACGATGAGAAGCTGCGCGTACGCGGCGAAAGGCCCGCCGTGGTCGAGGAGGACGCCGGCGCTCGAGCGGGTGAAGTCGTCGAAGTCGATGTCGTAGATCGTGCGCCCGGTGAGGGCGACGGGGTCGGTGAGTTGCCAGAGGGCCTCGATGTCCACGTACTCGCCGAGGGACGAGAGTTCCGGCCGGGCGTCGTACCAGCGCCCGATCACGAACTCGCGGTCCACGTCCTCGCTGGACCAGACGTAGTCGGTGCGGAGGACGAACCAGTCCACGCTGTGCCAGGAGCCCTCGCCGCCGCGCATGGTCTGCCAGGTGTTGGTCAGGCCGACGCGCGCGGCCGATCCGGTGGCGAGCGAGTCGATGTCGTCGTCGTACACGGGCAGGTCGGACTGATCGACGTTGCTCTCGCCGTGCCAGACGGTGGCGCTGGGCTCGACGATGTGGCGCATGCGGTGCAGGTCGAAGAGTTCGGAGCGGACCGAATCGTCCACGCGCGTGAGGGTCGTCGAGAAGCGCACCCCGCCGGCGCCGAAGAAGCGCACCTCGTCGTCCTCGTCGGGCGAGTACGCAGCGAAGTCGTCGTCGTAGGCCGTCACGCGCCCTACGCCGAAGGGCGTGACGTTCACCGGGCCGAACTTCAGCGGCGCCGAGATTTCGTGGCGGGTGTCGGCGCGGGGGGCGTAGGCCCCCTTGAGCCCCCGTGGGCGGAGGCGGGCGGCGAGGCGCTCCCCCGGGTGGCGGGCGAAGGGGGCGATCGTCCGCGCCGGCGGGGCGAAGCCGCAATCGCGCACCGCGGGGTCCCGCGAGGTCATCGCCCCCCGCGCGGGTCGAG
>JACVCK010000048.1 GCA_016742055.1 Phycisphaerales bacterium | reverse complement strand
GGAGCCGGTGTGGGGGGGGGGGGCTGTGGTAAAGAGTGAGGAGGGGGACCGCCAGAGGGGGGGGGAGGGGCGGGGGGGGGGGGGGAGGGGGGGCGGGGGGGGCTCCGATAACGGGGAGGGACCTTCAGGCGGGGGATGGCGCGGGTCGATGGCCTTCGATGCGCGGCGCTGCATGGAGCGCCGCCTGGAGGCCGTTTCTGCACCGTCTGAACGCCCGATCGCTGCGACTGGCGCTGCGCCGACCTCGGCTGTCGCTGGAGGCCAAGGCGCTGCTCGGCCTGACGGTGATCGTCGCGGCGGCGCACGTGTTCGCGGGGCTGGCGCTGTCGTGGGCGGTGGATGCGCGGATCGACGGGCTGATGCGTTCGGACGCGTCGCTGGCGGCGCGTCGGCTGGCGGAGCGGGTGGCGATGGCGGGCGACGCGGGGAGCGCCGCGGAGTTGGAGCGCGCGCTGGGGGACTGGCGCGTGCAGTTCGTCGCGGCGACGGATGAGCGCGGGCAGTTGACGGGGCGCGCGGTGCGGAGCGAGCGGGCGTGGGAGGCGATGGGCAGCGGCCAGGGGGCGGCGGTGGCGCCGCTGACCGAGGCGCGGGCGCTGCGGGAGCGGCGTGAACTGCTGGGCCTGGCGCAGCGGGCGCCGGTGTGGGGCGAGGGCTCGCGCAAGCCGGTGGGGTACGTGACGGTGTGCTGGCTGGACCCGACGCTGCTGGACGCGCGGCAGCGGGCGATGACGACGCTGGGGCTTGCGGTGCTGGCGTCCACGGCGATCGCGGCGCCGGCGGTGGCGCTGTGGATGCGCCGGATCACGCGTCCTCTGCGCCGGATCGTGCGCGCCGCGGAGTCGCTGGCGGAGGGCCGCAGGCCGGGGGCGATCGGCGAGCACGGCCCTCCGGAGATTTCCGCGCTGGCGCGGTCGTTCAACGCGATGGCGCAGCGCCTGAGCGACGCGCTGGAGGCGCTGCGGGCGGCGAACCGGGGGCTGGAGGAGGCGGTGCAGTCGCGGACGGCGCAGTTGCGGCGGGCGAACGAACTGCTGCAGGTGGAGAGCGCGGAGAAGTCGGAGTTCGTGCGGCTGATCGGGCATGACCTGCTGGCGCCGCTGCGGAACATCGAGGGGATGGTGGAGAGCATCCTGAAGAGGACGGGGGACGATCTTCCTGCGGAGGTCGCGGAGCGTCTGGAGCGTGTCCGTGCGAACACGGAGTTGGAGCAGAGCATGCTGGCGGATGTGCTGGAACTGAGCCGCATCGGCGTGGCGCCGGAACTGCCGGAACTGGTTGACACGCGCGACGTGGTGGACGAGGTGGCGCGGGCGTTCGAGCACGACCTGCGCGAGGCGGGCGTGACGCTGGTGGCGATCGACCCGATGCCGTCGCTGCTGATCGAGCGGGCGCGTCTGCGCCATGTCCTGCAGAACCTGATCGACAACGCGATCAAGTACATGGGCGAGAGCCCGGTGCGCCGGATCACGGTGTCGGCGACGACCGGGGCGCTCGGGGCGTCGATCACGGTGGCGGACACGGGGCCGGGCATTCCCGAGGAGGAGCACGAGCGGGTGTTCCAGTTGTTCCGGCGCGCTTCCACGGCGCCGGAGCACGTGCGGGGGCGCGGCGTGGGGCTGGCGTCGGTCAAGGCGATGGTGGAGCGGTGGGCGGGCTCGCTGACGCTCATCAGCCGGCCGGGCGAGGGGTGCCGGTTCGTGTTCACGGCGCCCCCGGACAGGGTGGCCAGCCAGGGGGGTCGGGGCCAGGCGGCGTAATGGGACGTGCGGGGACGGGGGAATCGGGGCGCGCTGGGGTCCAGCGGGGCGTGTTTTGGGCCGATGACAGACGCTGGTTCGCGGCGCCGGCCGCGAGTTTGGGCGTTGCGCGGGAACCCTCATGACGGATCGTCAGACGAGTTCGGCGGTCGGCGACGGCGTGTCGGTGCGTCTGCTGGTGATCGAGGACGACGCGGACACGGCGGCGCTGGTGACGGAGGCGCTGGAGGCGCGTTTCGGCGCGGGGTGCGTGGCGCATGTGCATCGGATCGCGCGGCTTGGGGAGTTGGACCTGTCGGCCTTCGAGGCGGCGCTGTGCGACTTCAACCTCCCGGACGGCACGGGGCTGGATGCGCTGGCGCGCCTGCGCGGGCGCGGGTTCGACGGGCCGGTGATCATGGTGACGGGCCAGAGCCAGCCGGAGACGGCGATCGCGGCGATCCGCGCGGGCGCTTCGGACTACGTGGTGAAGACGCGGGAGTTCCTCTCGAGTCTGGCGCTGATCGTGGAGAAGAACCTGGCGACGGCGCGGATGCAGGCGGAGAATCGGCGGCTGCAGGCGGCGCTGAACGAATCGCTGGAGGAGGTCCGCGAGCGGAACCGCGACCTTCAGGAGGCGGTGCAGAAACTGGAGCAGATGGCGCTGACGGACGAGTTGACGGGCTTGGCGAACCGCCGCCGGCTGCAGGGGCTTCTGGGGCACCTGTTCGCGCAGGCGGTGCGGTACCGGCAGGACCTGGCGTGCATCATGGTGGACCTGGACGGGTTCAAGGAAGTGAACGACACGCTGGGGCACCAGCGGGGCGATGAGGTGCTGGCGATGGCCGGGAGTCTGATCGCCGAGCAGGTGCGTTCGGCGGACGTGGCGGCGCGGTTCGGGGGGGACGAGTTCATCGTGCTCCTTCCGCACACTTCGTGCGAGACGGCGATCCACCTGGCGCAGCGGCTGAGCCGGGCGTTCGAGGATCGGGCGGCGGCGCTGGTGGGCCCGCTGGGGTCCTGCCGCATGTCGGTGGGGATCTCGTGCCTGAACCTGAGCCACCCTGCCAATCCGGACCAGTTGCTGGCGCACGCGGACAAGGCGCTGTACGCGGCGAAGGCGGCGGGGAAGCGGACGGTGATGGTGTGCGGGGCGAACGGCGAGGCGCGTCCGGCCCTTGGGGAGCCGCCGGCGGCGGCGCGGCTGGGGCGCTGACGGCCGGGCGTTGATCGCGGGGGCGTGTGGGTCTACGCTCGCGGCCTCATGGCGAAGAAGAAGGGCCAATCCGACGCGCCGACGATCGAGAATCGTCGCGCGCGCCACGACTACCACATCGGGGACACGATGGAGGTCGGGATCGTGCTGCAGGGCTCGGAGGTCAAGAGCATCCGCGACGGGCGTGTGTCGCTGGCGGAGGGGTACGTGCGCGCGGTGGAGGAGCCGCCGGAGTTGATGGTGCACGGGGTTCGGATCGAGGAGTACCCGCCGGCGGCGGGGTTGAACCAGCACGATCCGGGGCGGAACCGCGTGCTGCTGGCGCACAAGAAGGAAATCCGGAAGTTCGCGCGGGAATCGATGCAGAAGGGCGTGACGATCGTGCCGCTGAAGATGTACTTCAAGAACGGGCGCGTGAAGTTGCTGATCGGGCTGGCGTCGGGCAAGGCGGAGTACGACAAGCGCCAGGACGTGAAGAAGAAGGAAGCAGATCGGGATATTCGACGGGCGATGACCAAACGGCGGTGAGCGTCGGAGCGACTACACTCCGCCATGCCCGAGCCGCGCCCCATCCTGACGATCGGCCACTCGCCGGACCCGGACGACGCGTTCATGTGGTGGCCTCTGGGGAACGCCGAGCCGGGCGCCGAGCGCGAGCCGACGATCGACGCCGGGCGATTCCGGTTTCGGGCGGTTCCGGCGGACATCGAGTCGCTGAACCTCCGGGCGTCGGAGCGTGGGGACCTGGACGTGACGGCGATGTCGGCGCACGCGTACCCGCACGCGCGGGGGCGTTACCGGATCACCTCGTGCGGCGCGAGCATGGGGGATGGGTTCGGGCCGAAGGTGGTGGCGCGGGAGGCCCGGGGGGTGGACTGGCTGCGCTCCGCGGAGCGGCTGATCGCGGTTCCTGGGGAGCGGACGAGCGCGTACCTGGCGCTGCGGATGCTCGCGGGGCGCGCGTTCGGGCACGTGGTGGTGGACTTTGACCGGATCATCGAGGTGGTGGCGGCGGGCGAGCGCGTGGGCGGCGTGGGGGCGCCGGACGCGGGGCTGGTGATCCATGAAGGTCAACTGACCTACGCGCGGGACGGGCTGACGCAGGTGGTGGACCTGGGTGCGTGGTGGAAGGAGCGGACGGGCGGGCCGCTGCCGCTGGGGCTCAACTGCGTGCGCCGGGACCTCGACGAGCGGTTCGGCCCGGGGGCGCTGGAGGAGTTGAACACGACGCTGCGCCGTTCGGTGGAGCACGCGATGGAGCGGCGGGAGACGGGGCTGGGCGTGGCGATGGGCTACGCGCGTGGCCTGACGCTGGAGGATGCGGACACGTTCGTGGGGATGTACGTGAACCGGCTGACGGTGGACATGGGTCGGGAGGGGGTGGGGGCGATCGCGCGGCTTCTGCGCGAGGGGGCGGGTTTGGGGCTGTGCCCGGAGCCGGGTGAGATCGACGTTTTGGGCGTCGGGCGGGGGTGATTGGAAAAAAGTCTTGGAGGTTGGGGCGTGGGCTCGTAGAATCGTCGGGCTTAGGGCCGGAGACGACGCAGGAGCGCTTTGGAGGCCGCGGGAGCGGACTCGGGGCGTTTCGTCTGGAAGGAATCAGACGGATGAGCCAGGTCGGCATGCCGCTGGAGACTGCGCACGGGTATTCGCCGCCGTGCGTGCGACAATTCAGCGTGTTCCTCGACAACAAGGTGGGCAAGTTGCTGGACCTGGTGCAGTGCTTCGAGGAGCACCCGCAGTGCCAGTTGTGCTCGATCAGCGTGCATGAGGCGTCGGACCACGCGGTGATCCGCCTGCTGCCGAACGCGTCGAACGCGGCGCGGGAGATCCTCAAGCGGGTGGGCCAGCCGTTCACGGAGCGGGACATCCTCGTGGTGGAACTGCGCGGGAACCACACGCTGAGCAGTCTGTGCCTGACGCTGCTGGGGGCGGAGTTGAACATCCACTTCGCGTACCCGGTGCTGCTGAGGCCCAACGGCTCCCCCACCATTGCGCTGTCGGTGGACGACCTGATGCTCGCCGGACAGTTGCTGCGGCGGAAGGGGTTCCGGCTGCTCGGGGAGGCGGACCTGCCCACGCCCGGCTGCGGGATCGGCTGAACCGGACTCGGCGCCCACGCATGCGCATCATCGCCGAACAACGGGATCTTGCGGGCCTGCGCGGGTGCGTGCTCGTGCCCACGATGGGCGCGCTGCACGCGGGGCACACGGCGCTGATCCGGCGGGCGGTGGAGGCGGCGCGCGGGGCGCGCCCGGTGGTGGTGTGGATCTTCGTCAACCCGACGCAGTTCAACGAGCAGGCGGACTTCCAGCGCTACCCGCGGACGCTGTCTCCGGATGTGGGGCTTTGCGAGGCGGCCGGGGCGGACGCGGTGTTTGCCCCCTCGGTCGATGAGGTGTACCCGCCGGGCGGCGCGGCGATCACGCCCGCGCCGCCGGCGCAGGCGGAGATGGGGCTGGAGGATCGGTTTCGCCCGGGGCACTTCGCGGGCGTCTGCCAGGTGGTGCGCCGGATGTTCGACATGACGCGCCCGACGGCGGCGGTGTTTGGCGAGAAGGACTGGCAGCAGTTGCAGGTGGTTCGTGCCATGACGGCGCAGGACAAACTGGGGGTGGAGATCGTGGCGCATCCGACGGTTCGCGAGCCGGACGGGCTGGCGATGAGCAGCCGCAACCGGTTCCTCGATCGGGATCAGCGTTCGCGCGCCGGCGCGGCGGCGCGGGCGCTCTGCGAGGGCGCGGGCGCCTCGACGGCGGGGGATGCGGAGGGGGTGATGCGGGGGATCCTCGAGGGCTCAGGGTTGGCGGTGGAGTACGCGGAGGTGCGGGAGCCGGAGTCCCTGGCGCGGGTGGAGCCGGGGTGGCGCGGGCCGGGGCGGGCGCTGATCGCGGCCCGGCTGGGGAGCGTGCGGTTGATCGACAACGCGCCGTGGCCGGGGTGATGGCGGAGGGCGTTGAGGGTTGGGGTCGGTTCGGCTAGCGTTGCCGCTCCGTCCGCGGCCGCAATGGTCTGTTGGCGGCGTGTTCGACCCTGACCCTCTGGAGATCGCCCTTGCACCGGACCCCACTTCATCAGTTCCACGTTGACGCGGGCGCGAAGATGGTGGATTTCGCGGGCTGGGAGATGCCGCTGATCTACCGCGGGGTGTTCGAGGAGCACCGTCAGGTGCGTTCGAGCGCGGGGATGTTCGATGTGTCGCACATGGGGCGGGTTTCGGTGAAGGGCCGGCACGCGCGCCGGTTCCTGGAGCGGCTGTGCACGCGTCGGATCAGCGACATGCAGGCGGGCCAGTGCCGGTACTCGCTGGTGTGCAACGAGCGGGGCGGGGTGCGGGACGACGTTCTGGTGTACCGGATGGACGAAGACGATTTCCTTCTGGTTGTGAACGCCTCGAACCGCGAGAAACTGCTGGGGCACTTCGAGCAGGTGCGGGGGGACCTTTCGGTGAACATCGAGGACCGGACGCTGCAGACGGCGATGGTGGCGCTGCAGGGGCCGAAGGCGATGGAGATCATCGGACATTTCTCGAAGGAGATCCCGACGCTCAAGCGGTACCGCTTCGCGGTGAAGAACCTCTTGGTGATGAAGATCATCGTCAGCCGCACGGGCTACACGGGCGAGGATGGGGTGGAAGCGATCCTGCCGGCGGGGGCGATCGGGATGGCGATGAAACTGATGCTGAAGGACTTCGATCCGAACTCCGAGACGTCGGCGATCAAGCCGGCGGGCCTGGCGGCGCGGGACACGCTGCGCCTCGAGGCGGGGATGCCGCTGTACGGGCACGAACTCGGCGAGGACATGAACGCGCTGGGCGCGGGCGTGGACTTCGCGATCGCGATGGACAAGGCGGACGTGGAGGGAGGGGAGCCCTTCGTGGGGATGGAGGCGCTGAAGGCGACGCAGGCCAAGGGCGGCCCGCCGAAGAAGGTCGTGGGGCTGCACATCGAGGGCAAGCGGACGGCGCGTCAGGGGATGGTGGTGCAGCGGGACGGGCGGGCGGTGGGCGAGGTCACCAGCGCGTGCATGAGCCCGACGCTGGAGCGCGTGATCGCGATGGCGTGGGTGGACGCGGACCAGGCGGCGCCGGGGACATCGCTGCGGATTTCCACGGGGAAGGATGCGGTTTTGGAGGCGGTGGTGGCGCCGTTGCCGTTCTATAAAGCGGGGAAGTGAGGCGCGATCAACGCTCGCGGCGGAACGGGGTGGCCGACTCAAGCCCGAGACAGACCCAGATCAGATCGGGATTTCCTCGCGAACGATCGCCGAGAAGTTGGCTTCTGTTCTGGATGGAGGGGCGGCGCTCAGCCGACGCGCCGGACGCCGTGGTCGCCGCCGTCCTGACGGGGCTTGCGGGGCCGGCGCGCGGTGGTGGTTGAGCGGGCGGCGCGGGAGGAGCGGGCGCCGGGGGACGAGGCCGCGGCGGACGCGGCGGCGGCGTCGCTGGCTCCGGAGAGCAGGCCGGCGGCCTCGAGGGGCTTGTCGGCGGTGATCTGGGAGTTGAGTTTTCGGAGGGCCTCAGCCTCGATCTGTCGGACGCGTTCGCGGGTGAGGCCGATCTCGGCGCCGATCTGCTTGAGGGTGAGCGGCGGCTTGCCGTCGAGGCCGAAGCGGAGTCGGAGGACGGTGGCCTCACGCTCGTCGATGGCGCCGAGGAGTCGGTGGATGGTCTTGATCTCGTCGTCCTGGAGGACGACGGCCTCGGGGGTTTCGCCCTTGGAGTCGGCGATCATGTCGCCGAAGTTCACGAGTTCACCGTCGTCGCCGACGGGGGCCTGTGTGGGCGACTTCATGGCGCGGACGGCGCGCTTGATGATGCGGATCTTCTTGATGGGAAGGTCCATCTCGTCGGAGAGTTCGTTGAGCGTGGGCTGTCGGCCCAGTTGCTCTTCGAGCCGGCGGGAGGTGTGCTTCCACTTGGCGATCAGTTCGACCATGTAGGCCGGGATGTGGATGGGCTGGACGGCGTTGATGAGGGCGCGCTTGATGGCCTGCTTGATCCACCAGGAGGCGTAGGTGCTGAAGCGGGCGCCCTGAGCGGGGTCGAAGCCCTCGACGGCGCGGATGAGGCCGACGTTGCCCTCCTCGATGAGGTCGGTGAGGGACAGGCCGCGGTTCGTGTAGTTCTTGGCGATGGAGACGACGAGCCGGAGGTTGGCCTTGACGAGTGCGTCGCGTGCGGCGGGGCAACTGTCGTTGACGACTTTCCAGCCCAAATCCTTCTCCTGCTCAGCAGTGAGGAGTGGGGTTTCGTTGATCTGCCTCATGTAGAGTTGCAGATCGGACTGGAGTTCCGCCTTGGACATGCCGCGTTATCAGGCCGGACGATCCTTGCCGGCCCCCTCCGATGAAGCCGCGGCGAGATGGGACTCCCTGAGCGCCGCGGCACGCAGTCTAGCGGTGGGCGCCGGTCCCCTCCGTGTTCAGGGCCCGGTCCACACGGTGAACATTCGCCCCGGAGGCCGATCGGTTCCATCGGACCCCGGGGGATCGTGCTTGATCGTGGGACGGGGATTGGGGGCATCTGCGGGGGCTGGAGTGGGCCGCGACGGCTGGGAACGGCCGGGAACCTGTGCGGGCCGTTTCCGGGGCGTGAGGGCGGCGTACGGGCGCCCTATGATGGCCCGGAAACGCATGTCCCTCGACATTACGAAACAGATCAACGACTGGCCCTACGAGCCCGGGCAGATCAACGTGCGGCTGATTTCCGGCGACGACGGCCGCCCGAAGATCCAGATGCGGGTGGACCTTGGGATCCTGCAGATGGAGACGGAGGGCCGCCCGGACGGCGTTCGGCCGGAGGGGTACGAGAGCCTCCTTGAGATGCACGAGGATCGGCTGGACGCCCACGTGGGCGAGCACGGCTCGGACGACGATTTCAGCCTCGATCAGGAGGCCTGCCGCCACCTGCGCGACGAGGCCGTGCAGTACTACCACCGGTACATCAGTCTTCTGGTTCTGGAGGACTACGAGGGCGTCGTGAGGGATACTTCACGCAACCTGCGGCTGCTGGATTTCTGCGGCACGTACGCCGAGAGCGACCAGGACCGCGCGATGCTGGAGCAGTTCCGGCCCTACCTGACGATGATGCGGGCGCGGGCGCTGGCCGGGCAGGCGCTGGAGGCGGGCGAGGCCAAGGCGGCGATGGCGGCCTTGGACGACGGCCTGGAGCAGATCCGCGTTCATTTCGACGAGACGGGGCACGCGGAGGAGTTCGAGTCGGCGAGCGAGGCGGCGCTCCTGCGGGAGATGCGGGATTCGCTGGCGCCGAAACTGCCGATCTCGGCGCGCGAGGAACTCCGCAAGCGCCTGGAGCGGGCGATCATGCAGGAGAACTACGAACTCGCGGCGATTCTTCGGGATGAACTGAAGATGACGCAGGAGTGAAGCGGGGGACGGCCCGTGGCGCCAGCGCTGGCCGCGTCAAACGGCCGGGCGCCGGCGTCGTGCCGAGAGGGCGAGCGCCGCCGCCATGAGCGCGGACGCTCCGGGCGCCGGGAGGATGGTGAAGTTGTCCACGCCGTTGATCTCGGGGCCGAACAGCCCTTCCACGCAGAGCGAGATCGAGGTGACGTCGCTCAGGAGCGCCAGCCACTGGGCGTCGTTCATGCCCCATTCCGTGGCGGTCAGCGACGCGCTGTAGGTTGTCCAGTTCGTCGCCGGGCCGACGATTCCGGGGACCAGGTCGCGCGACGCGGAGGTTGCGCCGCTGCGGATGATGACGCGCCCGAAGTTCTCGAAGTTGTCCCATGGCCCGCCGCCGGAGCCGAGTTGGATGGCGTCGAACGAGAGCACGCCTCCGTCGAAGCGGGACAGGTCGCCCAGGAAGAGGATCGGGGCGAACATGTAGGCGATCAGTTGTTCGGTGTTGTCGATGTGGGCGTAGCCGCCGGGATTGCCCCCGGCGCCTTGCCACTGGGCGCCGATGGTGTTGGTGATGACCCAGCCCTCAAGGCCGGCGTCAAACCCGGTGTGCAGGATGCCGCCGTGGGCGGCGGAGCATGCCAGAGCGACGGGCGCAACGATGCTTCGTTGAACGATCATGACGAACCTCCTCCGAGTTTCTGCGCTGCTGACGGACGACGACGTCCTCGCTGCGGGCTTGTGCGGTCCCGCAGCGAGGTCAAGGTAAGGCGTTCAGCCGTCCCAGGCAATCATTTCCTGAGGCCGAGGCCGCAGACCCGAACGGGCCATGAACGGCCGCGGGCTCCGTTTACGGGGCGCGGGTGACCTGCGCCTCCAGCGCGGCGTCGATGAGGGCGAGGGCTTCGCGGACGTGGATACGGGAGTAATCGTCGAGGCCGGCGGCGTAAACGCCATGCCTTGCGTGGCGTTCGCCATGAAAAAGGGCGGCCCCGCGGCCGCCCTTCCGGGTTCCATTCGTCAGCCGCGTCGATCGCTTACGGCAGTTCGATGTCGTCCCACGGGCCTTCGTAGTAGGTCGCCTGCGGGGCGGGCTGGGCGTAGAGCGCCGCGGCGGCTTCGAGCAGCGCCACGTCCGCGCTGTTGGTCGCGGCGTCGCCGTTGAAGTCCACCGGGCCCGCGAGCCACGCGGGCAGATCGCCCGGCGTGGTCACGTCGTTATCGGCGTTGAGGTCGTAGCCCCCCAGCAACGCACCTTCGCAGGGGTTGACCACAACATCCAGGTAGTAGCGGAAGCGCCCGACGTCGGGAGCCCCGACCACGCCGCCCGCGCTGAAGATGCGTCCCGGGGCGCGCGAGATCCGGTACGAGCCGGGAATCCAGGAAGAAGCGGCTCGAAAGGCGATCCGCTTCGCCTCGCCGCCGGGCGAGGTATTGAACACGAACGTATGCGAAACGTCCTGCCAGCCCTGCACGGTGACGCTCGATCGTGACGGCCGGATCGTTCGCCGGAGAGTTGATGCCGACCGGCCCGTAGAACTGAAGGAGGACCGACGGGTTGTCAAATACGCATTCGATCTCCAGACTCAGAGGGTCCAGCACGAGGTCGCCCTGCACGACCAGAATGGAGTTGGGGATTGACAGCGGCTCGATCGCGGGCTCGCAGGACTGGCGGTGGAACTGGAATCCCGCGAGCCCGACCGCGCCGCCGCCGATGGAGGCCGCGCTGGCGGGATAGGTCGGTCCGGCAAGCGTCGTTTGGCCGACCAACACCCGCGCGCCGCTGGCGCCATCCGTCACCCAAACGCCGTCTTCAGCGCCGTTGAAGTTGAAGATCAACTGGCCCGCGAGGCCGCCCGCGGGGACTCGGATGATCGAGTCTCCGAGAAAATCGCCGCCGACGACGATCTGCGATCCCGGGAAGGTCTGGTCCGGAACGATCGCGGAGTCGAAGTCGAGAATGGCGCTCAGGTTGCCCTGGACTTCGATCTGCGAGATGCCGGACGATTCGACCTCGAAACTGCGCCTGATCGGCTCGCCGATCGTGTTGGCGTAGACCGTGCCGACGAAGTCGCCGGTGTGGACGGGACCGGCGCCGTTCTGGGTGTCGAACAGCGTGCGCAGTTCCTGGATGTTGGCCCAGACCATGCCGAGGTCAGGATCGTCGTTTGGATCGTCCCGGCCCGCCACGATGTTCGTGTGCATCTGCCCGGCGGTGATCCTTGTAATGTCGCGCCCGGAGCGGATGAGGACTGGGCCGCCATCGGCGCCGATCACGCCCCAGACTTCGAGAGTGCCGATGCCGCCGGACTCGGCGTCGATGGTCAGGTTGGGCGCGATGCTGCCGCGCACGACGATCTGGTGCGTCCGGAGTTCGGGCGCGATCTCGGTGTCCTTGAGCCGGACGTTGCCGACGAGACTGCCAGAAAGACGAAATCCCAACCCACTCGGGTGGACCCCGATGGCGGTGGCCTCCACCTCGCCGAGATTCCCGGCGATCGCCCCTTCGATGTACAGGTTCCGGACTCCGTTGCCCGCCGTGGGCGCGATCTTCAGGCTCCCGACGTGGCGGATCGAGTCACGGAACACCAACTCCACCGTCAAAGGGCCGCCCACCGAAAACACCGTCACGTCGCCGACGTCGAGGCCGTTCTGCGTTCCTTGGATGTAGATGATCGCATGACCCGGAGTCTCGATGTTCGCAGTCGCGACGATGTGGATGTCGTTCCCCACGAACGCCGTGCCGCCGGTGGCGTCACCGGTGACCACGACTCCCGGGCTCTGGCAGTTCTGCGCCCACCAGGGCGCCCCGAAAAGCGGGTGCGAGCCCGGGCACGACGCGACGCTCAACGGAGCGGCGAGCAGCGAGGCCACGACGGCGAACAGGACGGTGCGCATCTTTTTCTCCTTGAATGGAGAGCCCACAGAAGCAAGAGCCCGGACCCCGTGCCCGGGCTCGGAATCACCGATGCGAGGCGGACGCCGAACATGCTCGCCGGACCCACTTCTCCGAACCAGCCGAGGCGGTCCCCGATTCCCGGCTCCAAGCCGGTCTGGTAGATGCTCGAACCCGATACGAGCCGATCGAGCGGTTGCGTGGGATCGTCGATGTCCTCCATCCACTCCATGGCGCCGCCGCTCAGGTCGAGCAAACCCCACGGGCTCTGCACGTGCGGGTAGGAGCCCGCGTCGAGCGGGCGGGTCTGGCCCGGCGGGAAGGGCCCGCCGTTGGTCTCGCCGCCGAAGTCCGGATGGCCGGCGACGGGCGCCGTGTCGCTGGTCGTGGGATAGAGCCACCAGCCGCCCTGATCTCCAGGGGCGTCCTCGCCGTAGCGGTTGGGGTCCCAGTGCCCGGCCTTGGTCCACTCGTCGAACGTAGGTATGAAGAACCGCGCGCCTTCCGATCGCTGCTGCTGGTCGGTGAGGACGTTGACGCCGTTGCCGTTGACCGTCGTGCCGAACGTGCTGGTGTCGTAGACACCCATCTCGAACGCCCACGCCGCGTCGGCCCGGTCGTTGTGCAGCCAGTTGGTGAAACGCGCCGCCGAGCGCCAACTCACTTGGATCGGCACGTCGGCGAACTGCTCGACCATGATGTACTGCGGCACACCGTTCGAGAACCCCCCGAACTGGATGAAGCCGTTCGTGCCGATCAGCCCCTGCGACTGCGCCGTGCCGAACGCCACGTACGGCGCATACGCCTGCAGGAAGCCGTACCACTCCCGCACCGTGACCTCATGGGTCATGACGCGGTACTTGTAGTTCGTGCGCCCGATCGAACGCGGCAACTGGAACGGCGGCTGGTAGGTGTACGCCTCATTGCCCGGATCGCCCACCTTCGACCACTGGAAGCCGTGGTCCTGCACCGTCGGATCGCGGAAGGCCTTCCAGCCCCCGCCCCCGGAAACGCCCCCGGAACCGGCCAAAGCGGTGGAGGACAGCGCGGCGGCCAGCGCCGCGCCGAGGACGGGGATGACCCCGCGGCGCTGACGGTCCGCTTCGCGCCGGCATGCCTCATCAGAGAATCGCGCGCATGGTCGTCGTCTCCTGTTCAGGAGGAACACGGACACAGCCACGAGCCCGGACCCCGTGCCCGGGCTCGGGATGATCGAGGCGAGACGGACGCCGTATTCGGAATTGGGCCCCGTGCCCGTGGCACGGCCCAGAAAATCGAAGTACGCCGGATCGAGGATCGTCGCATAGATGGAGCTTCCGGCCACCAGGCGCCCGCTTGGAGACCCTGGAAAGTTGACGTCCTCCATCCACTCCGACGCTCCGCCAGAAAGGTCGAGCAATCCCCACGGGCTCTGGACATATGGGTAGGAGCCCACGTCGAAGGGCCGCGGCTGACCCGGCGGGAAGGGCCCGCCGTTGGTCTCGCCGCCGAAGTCCGGGTGGCCGGAGACGGGCGCCGTGTCGCTGGTCGTGGGGTAGAGCCACCACCCGCCCTTGCCGTAGCGGTTCGGGTCCCAGTGTCCGGCCTTGGTCCACTCGTCGAACGTGGGGAGAAAGAACCTCGCGCCCTCGGAGCGTTCGCGTTGGTCGGTGATGACGTTGATCCCGTACTCGTTGACCGTCGTGCCGAACGTGCTCGTGTCGTACGCGCCCGACTCGAACGCCCACGCCGCGTCGGCCTTGTCCGCGTTCAGCCAGTTGGCGAAGCGGGCGGCGAAGCGCCAGCCGGCGATCATCGGCAGGTTCGCGTTGGCCTCGACCAAAGAGTACTGCGGCACGCCGTTCACGAAACCGTGGAAGCGGATGAGGTTGTTGCCGCCCAACAACTGTGAGGAACCCGCCGCGTTCTGCGCTACATACGGCGCATACGCCTGCACGAACTCGAACCACTCCCGCACCGTGACCTCGCGGGTCATGATGCGGTACTTGTAGTTCACGCGGCCGACGGGGCGGTCGGGTTCGCCCGGAGTCGGATGGTCAAAGAAATGCGACGGATTCCCCGGATCGCCCACCTTCGACCACTGGAAGCCGTGGTCCTGCACCGTCGGATCGCGGAAGGCCTTCCAGCCCCCGCCCCCGGAGCCCCCACCCC
>JACVCK010000047.1 GCA_016742055.1 Phycisphaerales bacterium | reverse complement strand
GGCGACCCTCTTCGAACGCACTGCCCGAGGTACACGACCATGCAACCCACACATCGAGTTTCCCCGGGCCGCACCGCTCGCCGCCGCGCCCATCATGCGCTGACCGCGAAGACTCCGACGATCTGCCCGCTGTCGGGCATGCCGAAGTTGCACCATCGCGCGTGCAAGGAGTCGGGGTACGTGCGTCCGGGTCTGGTGATCCGGGTTCCGAAGTTGGGCATCGGCGGCGACAGGAACTGAGTTCCGCATGCGACTGGCCGTGGACGTCATGGGCGGGGATCACGCCCCCGACGAGATTCTCAAGGGCGCGATCGAGGCCCTTCCGTCTCTCGCGGCGGATGACGTTCTGGTCCTGATCGGCCCGAAGGATGTGATCGAGGACGTGCTGCGTGAGCGGCGTGTGCGCGATGACCGCATCGTGATCGAGCCGGCGACGCAGGTGATCGAGATGCACGAGTCGCCGGTGGAGGCGGTGAAGTCCAAGAAGGACTCGACGATCGTGCGGATGGCGGTCCTGGGCTCGCACAAGGCGGAGAAACTGGGCGTTCCGCGGGCGGACGTGGTGATTTCGGCGGGGAACACGGGGGCGTGCGTGTCGGCGGCGACGATGCACATGCGTCGGCTGCCGGGGGCGCACCGACCGGGGATCGCGGTGACGATCCCGTCGTTCGCGGGCCCGATGGTGATGTGCGACGTGGGGGCGAATCCTGAGCCGCGGCCGACGCACCTGGCGCAGTACGCGGTGATGGCCGAGACGTACGCGCGTCACGTGCTGGGGGTCGCGCAGCCGCGGGTGGCGCAGATCAACATCGGTTCGGAGGATTCGAAGGGCAACGATCTGACGCGGGAGGTTCGGGACCTTCTGCGGAAGATGCCGGGGCTGAACTACATCGGGTACCTCGAGGGCCGGGATTTTCTTGAGGGCGCGGCGGACGTGATCGTGTGCGACGGGTTCGTGGGGAACATCATGCTCAAACTGGCCGAGGGGCTGGCGATGAGCATCTTCAAGGCGCTGTTCGGGGCGATTGTGGAGCACGATCCGGAGTTGGCGCTGCGTCTGGAGCCGGTGGCCAAGGCGCTGTTCAAGAAGAACGACTACCACGAGTACGGGGGCGCTCCGCTGCTGGGGGTGAACGGCTCGTGCGTGATCTGCCACGGGTCTTCGCAGGCGCGGGCGATGGCGGCGGCGATCCGCAACTCCCGGGAACTGGTGACCTCGAACCTGAACGAGGCGATCGTGCGCCGGCTGGCGGAGGTGGCTCCGGTGGTGGACTCGGGCTCCCAGGGGCCTCTGGACGCGGATTCCGAGGATTCGAGCGGGGCGGTGTTGAAGGCGCGGCCCGCGTCGACGAAACTTCCGGCATGACCGCACGCCACCCCCACGCCTCCCGCGCCGACGCCGCAATGCCCCCCGGCGCGCCGGCGATCGGGGTCCGCATCGCGGGCTGCGGGAGCGCCGTGCCCGACACGCGCCTGACCAACGCGGACTTCGAGCGGATGCTGGACACGAGCGACGAGTGGATCGTGCAGCGGACGGGCATCCGCGAGCGTCGGCGCTGCGACCCGGCCAAGGGCGAGAACTCGCGGACGCTTTCGACGCTGGCGCTGCGGCGCGCGCTCGAGAACGCGCGGATCGACGCGGGCGAACTGGACGGGGTGATCGTGGGGACGGTGACGCCGGAGATGCTTTGCCCGTCGAACTCGTGCCGCGTCGCGGCGGCGGTGGGCGCGGGGACGGCGGCGGCGTTCGACATTTCCGCGGCGTGCTGCGGGTTTGTGTACGGGCTGAACATCGCCAACGCGCTGATCCGATCGGGCTCGATGCGGACGGTCGGGGTCGTGGGCTGCGACCACATGACCAGCGTGATGGACTACACGGACCGGCGCGTGTCGATCCTGTTCGGGGACGCGGCGGGCGCGGCGGTGCTGCGGGCGACGGACGACACGTCGCGGGGCGTGGTCGCGCACGCGATGCACGCGGACGCGACGGGCTGGGCGGACCTGTACCTCCCGCGGTCGAAGGCGGACTTTCCTCCGGGCGAAACGCCGACGGACGAGAAACTCAACCGGCTGCAGATGAACGGCCAGGCGGTGTTCAAGTTCGCCGTGAAGACGTTCGGGGACCTGATCCAGCGGACGCTGGACTCGGCGGGCCTGAAGGCCGAGGACGTGGACCATTACATCTGCCACCAGTCGAACGCGCGCATTCTGGAGGCGTCTCGGGAGCGGTTTGGCCTGCCGGAAGAGAAGTTGTACGTGAACATCCAGAACTACGGGAACACTTCCGCGGGATCGGTCGGGCTGTGCCTCGATGAGTTGTGGCGAGCCGGCCGGGTCCGCGAGGGCCAACTCGCCCTGTTCGTCGCGTTCGGCGGGGGCCTGACCTGGTCCAGCAGCCTCTGGCGGATCTGACGCTCCGCCGACGATCGAAACGATTCGCGCGCGAGCGCCCACGCCACGGAGCCACCACGCCATGACCGCCTCCATCATCGCACTCTGCCCCGGCCAGGGCGCGCAGCGTCTGGGCATGGGGCGCGCGTGGTTCGACGCCGAGCCCGCGGCGGCGCGGGTGTTCGTGGCGGCGGACGACATCCTGCACGAGGTCCTGGGGCGGGGGCTGGCGGACGTGTGCTTCAACGGCCCGGAGGATGTGGTCAACCGGACGGATTTCGCCCAGCCGGCGCTGTTCGTGGCGTCGGTGGCGAGTCTGGAGGGCTGGAAGTCGCGTGCGGGCGGGTCGCTGCCGGCGCTGGCGGCGAGCGCCGGGCTGTCGCTGGGCGAGTACACGGCGCTGCACCTGGCGGGGGCGATCTCGTTCGCCGACGCGCTGCGCCTGGTGGCGCTGCGGGGGCGGGCGATGCAGGACGCGGCGGAGTCGTCGCGCGGGGGGATGGTGGCGGTGATCGGGGCGGACGAGGCGCAGGCGACGGCGGTGTGCGCCGAGGCGGCGCCCCCGGGCGACCCGGACGTGCTCGTGCCGGCGAACTTCAACGCGCCGGGGCAGATCGTGCTCAGCGGCACGAGCGGGGCGTGCGATCGGGCGGTGAGCGCCGCGGAGAAGATGGGCCTGCGGGCCACGCGGCTTGCGGTGGCCGGGGCGTTCCATTCGCCGCTGATGAAGCCCGCGGCGGACCGTCTGCGGGCGGCGCTGGCGGAGACGGAGGTCCGGCCCCCCACGTGCCCGGTGGTCTCGAACGTGACGGCGCGGCCTCACGGGGGTCCGGATTCGATCCGGGAGCGTCTGGTGGAGCAGTTGACGGCGCCGGTGCGGTGGGACGAGTCGTGCCGCTGGCTGGCGGCGAACGTTTCGGGCGAGATGCACGAACTGGCGCCGGGTAAAGTCCTGTCGGGTCTGATGCGCCGCATTGATCGAGCGGTGAAGGTGGAATCTCATGACGAGCCGTAACGCATTTCGGGTTGTTTCCGCGGGAGCGCTGCTTGGGCTGACGGCGGCGGTCTGGGGCTGCGGCAAGAAGCAGGAGCCGCCGCCGCCACCTCCTCCGCCGCCGCCGATGGCGCGCGCGCCCGAGCCGGTGCGCGTCGCGGAGATCATCACGGACCCGCGCGTTCAGTTTCCGCAGAAGTTCGCGCCGGTGAACGAGTCGCTGGCGCGGGCGGTGGTGGCGTTCGCTTCGGACCTTGCGGCGGGGGATGTGGAGGGGTTCCAGAGCGTGCTGGACGCTCCGGCGCGTTCGACGCTGGACCTGCTGGTCGAGGGCGGGGAGTGGACGCGGGCGACGGCGTCGATCCAGGCGGTGCGCGTGGTGCGGCTGGACGCCTCGGACACGGGGGCGGACCTGGGCTTGGCGATCCAGGACGGGAACGGCGCGTACCTGACGGGCTGGCGGATCGTGCGTTCGGGCGAACAGTGGGTGTTCGGGGCGATCGCCACGCCGGCGGTGAGCGCGCTGACGGCGGAGGAACTCGACGGCGCGGCGCTGGTGGCGGCGGTCGTGGAGCAGCCCAAGGCGCCGGCGGCGCCGACGCTGACGCAGCCGGACCAGCCGGCCGAGCGGCGGAACGAGCCCGCGTTCATCAACTGACGCTGACAGTGTTCACGGTGTTTGACCGCTTCTGCAAGGAGTTTTCTTGATGGCCGACAACGCCAAACCAGCCGACCGACGGGTGGCGCTCGTGACGGGCGCGAGCCGCGGGATCGGTCGCGGCATCGCGATGCGTCTGGCGCGCGACGGCCGGCGCGTGGTGCTTGCCAGCCGCAGCCAGGGGCCTCTGGACGAGGTGAAGTCGGCGATCGAGTCGATGGGCGGCTCGGCGGGCGTCTTGGTGGTGGACGTGGGCGATCCGGAGGCGCTGCAGCGTGCGGTGGAGAAGGTCGCGGAGGTGGAGGGCCGGCTGGACATCCTGGTGAACAACGCGGGCATCACGCGAGACGGCCTTGCGCTGCGGATGAGCGACGCGGACTTTGATCAGGTGATCGACGTGAACCTGAAGTCGGCGTTCGTGGCGTGCCGCGCGGCGGCGCGGGGGATGATGAAGGGGCGCTTCGGGCGCATCGTGAACATCGGCTCGACGTCGGGGGTGGTGGGGAACGCGGGGCAGGCGAACTACGCGGCGGCGAAGGCGGGGCTGATCGGCCTGACGAAGTCGCTGGCGCGTGAGTTGGGGGGCAAGGGCGTGACGGCGAACGTGGTGGCGCCGGGGTTCGTGGAGACGGACATGACGTCCGCGTTGCCGGACGAGGTGCGCCAGCGTGTGCAGGAGGCCATGGCGGTGAAGCGTCTGGGGACGCCGGAGGACATCGCGGCGGCGGTGGCGTACGTGTCTTCGGACGACGCGGGATACCTGACGGGGCAGGTGATCTGCGTGGACGGCGGCTTGACGATGTGCTGATTCTGGACCCTGCGGTCGATGGGCGGTTGCGGGCCGACCCCCGGGGACGGCGGGCGCCGGGCCTGGGGACGCGGCTCCGGGGGCCGCGACGCGGGGGGATCGGCGGTCGGCGCGGGACCGTTGGCAGAAGGCCCGCCGGCCGCTAAACTTGACCGATTCGCCTGACGGCCCGGCGACCGGGCCTTGACCCCCAATCGTTCCACTCGGAGATTCAGACGTGACCGAACAAGAGATTGAAACGAAGGTGATCGAGATCGTCGCCGAGCAGATGGGCGTCGACAAGGGCGAGATCACGCGTCAGACGTCGTTCGTGAACGACCTCAACGCGGACTCTCTCGACACGGTCGAGTTGGTGATGGAGTTCGAGGACGAGTTCGAGACGTCCATCCCCGACGAGGACGCGGAGAAGATCCAGACGGTCGGCGCGGCGATCGAGTACATCATGCAGGCGCAGGCGCAGAAGGCCTGAACCCCGCGGAGCCCGGTCCGGCGCCGGCGAGCCCGCGTGAAGGCGGGGTCGGTGTCGCGCCCGGCGGGCGTCCGGACCCTACCCCATGAGCAATCGCGCCACCGACCAACGACGCGTCGTCATCACCGGGATGGGCGCCGTGACCAACATCGGCCTGGACGCCACGGCGACCTGGGACGCGATGGTCTCGGGGCGGAGCGGGATCAGCACGATCCGCGGCGAGGACTTCGACCGCTGGAAGGATCGCTGGCCCGTGACGATCGCCGGGCAGATCCATGAGTTTGATCCGGCCAAGCGGCTGGACGTCCGCGAGGCGCGGCGGCTGGACCGCTTTGCGCAGTTGGGCCTGCTGGCGGCGATCGAGGCGGTCGAGCGCTCGGGGATCGACTTCTCGAAGGAGGTCAGCGAGCGGTGCGGGGTGGTGGTGGGCTCGGGCGTGGGCGGGATTCGGACGATCGAAGAGGGCGTGCTGTACATGGCGGAGAAGGGTCCGGACCGGGTGAGCCCGTTCACGGTCCCGCGCCTGATGGTCAACTGCGTGGCGGGGCAGGTTTCGATCCGCTACGGGCTGCAGGGCCCCAGCACGTCGCACGCGACGGCGTGCGCTTCGTCGGGGCATTCGATCGCGGACGCGATGCACATCATCCAGCGCGGCGAGGCGGACGTGATGGTCGCGGGCGGCGCCGAGGGCGCGATCTCGCCGATCTGCCTGGCGGCGTTCATGACGATGCGGGCGCTGTCCACACGGAACGACCAACCGGCGAAGGCCTCCCGCCCCTTCGACAAGGATCGGGACGGGTTTGTGCTGTCCGAGGGCGCGGCGTGCTTCGTGCTGGAGACGCTCGAGCACGCCAAGGCGCGGGGCGCGGAGATCCTGTGCGAGTTGATGGGCGCGGGCGCGTCGTCGGACGCTTCGCACATCACGGCGCCGGACGAGAACGGCCGCGGCGCGGCGAGGTCGATGCGCTGGGCGCTGCAGCACTCGCGGCTGAACCCGTCGGACATCGATTATGTGAACGCGCACGGGACGAGCACGCCCTTGGGCGACGCGGCGGAGGTCGCGGCGGTGAAGGGCGTGTTCGGGGACCACGCGGTCAAGAGCAAGGGCGGGAAACTGCTGATGTCGTCCACCAAGTCGATGCACGGGCACTGCCTGGGCGCGTCGGGCGGGGTGGAGATGGTCGCGTGCATCAACGCGATCCGCTTCGGGGTGGTGCCTCCGACCATCAATCTGGACAGCCCGGACGAGGGGTTCGATCTGGACTTCGTGCCCCACGTGGCGCGGGACCGCCGCGTGCGGTACGCCATGAACAACACGTTCGGCTTCGGCGGGCACAATGTGACGCTGGTGATCGGGAAGCACGAGGGCTGAGCCGGGCGCGTCGGGGCGAGGGGCGAATCCAGGACGCTGACCGCCTCAAGCCGCGTTCGGCGGCGTATCGGCGTTCGCTCTCTTCTCTTCGAAGCGCTGTGTGATCAGACCGCCGCGTCGGCCTTTTCGGCGAGGGCGAAGTCTTTCTCGGTGATGCCGCCGGCGTCGTGGGTGCTGAGGGTCAGGGTGACCTTGTTGTAGCGGATGAGGATGTCGGGGTGATGGTCGGCGGCCTCGGCGAAGGCGGCGATCTGGTTGACGAACGCGATCGCGGCGTTGAAGTCCTTGAAGAGGTAGGTGCGCTGGATGGCGTCGTTGAGCGTGGACCACTCGTCGAGCCGAGCGAGCCCGGCTTCGACCTGAGCGGGGGTGAGTTTCTCGAGTTTCGTCATCCGGTTCTCCGCTTGGGCGGGCGAAGGATCGTCGCCCGACGCCATCCGCACAGACTAGCCGATCGGTTCGCGCGGGGCCCCGCATTTGGCGCTTCTCATGGTGGGATCGTGTTTTTGGGGCGTACGAGCGTTCCGGGCTGCGGCGCCCCACAATGTGCGGACGCCGATGAGCCCGCCCGTGACACGCCTGGCCCCCTCCCCCACCGGCGCCCTGCACCTGGGCAACGCGAGGACGTTCCTTGTGAACTGGGCGATGGCGCGCCGGAGCGGCTGGCGGATCGTGCTGCGGATCGAGGATCTGGACGGGCCGCGGGTGAAGCCGGGCGCGATCGAGGGCGTGATCAGCACGCTGCGCTGGCTGGGGATGGACTGGGACGAGGGCCCGATCGTGCAGTCGGCGGATCTGTCGCCGTACGAGGACGCGATGCGCGCGCTGGCGCGGGGCGCGATGGCGTACCCGTGCGAGTTGACGCGGGGGCAGATCGAGGCCGCGGCCTCGGCGCCGCACGAGGCGCCGGCGGAGGGCGAGGATCGGAGCGCTCCGGGTCAGGAGTCGCGGTTTCCGTCGTCGCTTCGTCCGGCGCTGTGGGCGCGGGGGTTTGATCGGTTGGACACGAACTGGCGGTTTGCGACGCCGGGTGGCGAGGTGTCGTTCGTGGACGGGTTCGCGGGCGCGCAGCGGCGCTCGCCCGCGGAGTCGATCGGGGACTTTGTGGTGTGGACGAAGCGCGGGCAGCCGGCGTATCAACTCGCCGTGGTGGTGGACGATCATCGGCAGGGCGTGACGCACGTGGTGCGGGGGGACGATCTCCTGGATTCGGCGGCGCGGCAGTTGCTGCTGCACCGGGCGCTGGGGCTGGCTCCGGAGCCGGCTTACTTCCATTTGCCGCTGGTGGTAGGCCCGGACGGCCGGCGGCTGGCCAAGCGCCACGGGGACACGCGGATCGACCGGTTCCGAGCGGAGGGCGCGGCGCCGGAGCGGGTGGTGGCGATAATCGCGCGGTGGTGCGGGCTGGGCGTGGCGGGCCGGATGTCGGGCGCGGAGTTCGCCGCGCGGCTGGAGCCCGCTAGCATTCCCCGTCGCCCGATCGTCTGCACCCCTGAGGACCACGCATGGCTGCTCCGAGACGACTGATCCGCTGCGGAGTTCTGATTGCGTTCTGCGGCGCGCCGCTGGGCGCGTGCGAGGCGGCGCGGGATCCGGGGCCGGCGGCGTCGGCGCCCGCGTCGGAGCAGGGCGAGCGGGTGAAGGTCGGCGTGAAGGGCGAGACGTTCCGGTTGGAGTTGGCGCTGGACGACGCGACGCGGTTCAAGGGATTGGGCGGGCGGACGGAGATTGCGAAGGACGGGGGGATGCTGTTCGTGTTTCCGTACGCGGCGAAGCAGGCGTTTGTGATGCGGGACTGCCCGATCGCGATCGACATTGCGTATCTGGACTCGGCGGGGCGGGTGGTGATGATGCACGAGATGAAGCCGGAGGAGCCGCGCCGGGCGGGAGAGTCCGATTACGAGTACGACCTGCGTCTGAAAAAATACGAGAGCCGGCACCCTGCGCAGTTCGTGGTGGAGGTTGCGGGGGGGCGATTTCGGGAGGTGGGGCTGGAGGTCGGGGATGTGCTGAAGTTCGACGTGCAGGGCCTTAAGGCCCGCGCGCGTTGAGCCGATCCGAAGCGAGCGATCGGGCGGTGGGCGGACGGGCGCCCGCGCGGCCGTTGCGCGCGGAGGACGCCGGATGCCCAACCCCACGATCACGCTCGTCGCCGAGTCGGCGCCCGAGCGCTGGCAGGCGATCTGGTGGCGCGCGGTCGCCGACCACTGGCCCATCGAGCCCGGGTCGCCCACGCTGCAACTGCTGACGCTGGAGGAGGCGCTGCGCGAGCCGGGGCGGATGCACGGCGCGGCCGCGGCGCTGATCGTGGAGGATGCGGATGCGCGGACGCTGCACGCGTTCGCCGACGCGCTGCACCAGCGCGGGCTGGCGGGCCTGTTCCTGTCGCCCCCGGGCGTGGCGCCGGCGCCGGGCCTGGCGTCGGACGCGGTGGTGACGCTCCCGCGCGACGCGGAGCCGGCGGTCGCGGGGGCGATCCTCGCCACGCTCGCGCAGCGCCAGCCGGCGTTCGAGTCGATGCTGCAGGAGGTTGGCTTCGCGCGCCGGTTCCAGTCGGGGATTCGCGGCGAGATGGATCGCGTGCATGAGGAACTGCAACTGGCGGCGCAGGTGCAGCGGGACTTTCTGCCCAAAGAACTGCCGAGCGTGCCGGGGCTGGACTTCGGGGCGCTGTTCCGGCCGTGCGGGTACGTGTCGGGGGACATCTACGACGTGGTGCGGCTGGACGAGCGGCGGGTGGGGTTCTTCATCGCGGACGCGATCGGGCACGGGGTTCCCGCGGCGCTGATGACGATGGTGATCGCGCGGACGCTTCCGATGAAGGAGACGTCGGGCGAGACGACGCGGGTCGTGCCGCCGGGCGAGGCGCTGTTCCGGTTGAATGAGGAACTGATCCGTCGACAGGGCGAGAGCCCGCGGTTCGCGTCGGCGGTGTACGGGGTGATCGACCAGCGCGATCTGCGGGTGACGATCGCTTCGGCGGGGCATCCCTGGCCGCTGCGGATGCGCGACGGGGACATCGAGAAGATCGAGACGGACGGGGGGCTTCTGGGGATCTTCCCGGGCGAGCAGTACCCGGAGGTGTCGTTCGAACTCCGGCCGGGCGAGACGCTGATCCTGCATTCGGACGGGTTCGAGACGGCGTTCCCCGAACCGGGGGCGGACCACTACGGGCGCCGGCTGCCGACCTCGCATTACGTGCGGCACTTCACGGACCTGGCGGCGCTGGTGCGCGGCGGAGCGGTGATGGACGAGGCGATCGACCGGCTGGGGCGCGCGCTGGACGCGCAGATCGGCTCGCTGCACCAGCACGACGACCTGACGGCGCTGGCGATCACGCCCCGCAAGGCGGCGGGGGAACTGGCGCGCCCGGTTCGGCACGCGGCGTGAGGGCGGCGGGATTGGGGCTGGGGCGCGGTCGGCGCCGGTATACTCCCCCCGCTGTGCCCCAGATCCACCCTCAGGCGTTCGTTGACCCATCCGCTGAACTGGACGACTCGGTCGTCGTCGAATCGGGCGCGTACATCGGGCCGCGCTGCCGCGTGGGGGCGCGGACGGTCCTGAAGCGCGGCGCTCAGGTGGTGCAGGACACGACGCTGGGTTCGGACAACGTGCTGTATCCGAACTGCGTGATCGGTGGGGATCCGCAGGACAAGGGGTACAAGGCGGAGAACCCGGGCGTGCTGATCGTGGGCGACCGCAACGTGTTCCGCGAGAACGTGACGATCGGCCGTTCGTCGGAGTACGGGCACGGCTTGGGCAAGCCGACGCGGATCGGGAGCGGATGCTTCTTCATGACCTGCTCGCACGTGGGGCACAACAGCGTGGTGGAGGACAACGTTGTGCTGACCAACGGGTCCGCGATCGGCGGGCACTGCCGCATCGGGGCGAACTGCAACCTGTCGGGCTTCACGCACGTGCACCAGTTCTGCCGGTTGGGCGAGTTCGTGATGATCCGCGGCTCGGCGGGGGTGTCGATGCACGTTCCGCCGTTCGTGATCGTGGACACGGTGAACTCGGTGGGCGGGTTGAATCGCATCGGGATCCGGCGTTCGGGGCGCTTCTCGGCGGACGACCAGTCGCAGATCAAGGAGATGTTCCGGATCATCTACCGCACGGGCGGGCTGCTCGAGGACCGGATCGCGCACGCGGATTCGTCGGCGACGCTGCCGGGGGCGCGGATGTTCGTGGACTTTGTGCGGGCGACGACGCTGGATCAGCCGCCGTTCCGCAGGGGGATGGTGGGCCCGCGCTGGCGGCGGGCGGACAAGCATCCCGCGGCGCTCGAGATCATGGAGTGACGGCGCGCGATGTCGAGCCCCCCACGGCTTCCGGGAGACACGATCGTGCGCGAGAGCGCCGACGACCTGCTCGACGCGCTCGCGGCGGACCTGGTCGTGCACGCGATCAACTGCGTGGGGACGTTCGGGTCGTTCCACGTGGCGCTGTCGGGCGGCTCGACGCCGATGCCGCTGTACCGCCGGCTGATGGTGGACCCCAACTGCCGGCATCTGCCGTGGCGCCAGACGCACCTGTGGATCGTGGACGAGCGGCGCGTGCCGTTCGAGGATGAGCGGTCCAATTTCGGGCAGATCCGCGAGTTGATCGTCGATCATTCGGACATTCCGGAATTGAACGTGCATCCGATGCCGGCGATGGACGAGGACGCGGACACGCGCTACGAGCGGGAACTGGTCGAAGTCCTGGGCGCGCGCGGAGAGGGAAAAGACCGGCTGGACTTCGTGCTGCTGGGCATGGGAGGGGATGCGCACACGGCGTCGCTGTTCCCCGGCTCGCCGGCGCTGAAGGAGCAACGCCGGCTCGTGCGCATCAACGCGGGGCCGAAGGTGACGCCTCCTGAGCGCGTGACGATGACGTATCCGCTCATCAACGCTTCGCGGTTCATCGCCGTGCTGGTGACGGGCGCCTCGAAGCGCGAGACGCTGAAGAAGGTCGCGGAGTTGGGCGCGAGGACGGATCTTGCGGACGCGGGCGCGCGGGCCGCGGCGGCGGAGACGCTGCCGATTTTGGGCGTGCGGCCTCTGGCGGGGGAGATGCGGTGGTATCTGGATGGGGAGGCGGGGGCGTTCTGAGGAGCGGACAACAGCGAAAAAAATCCGCGGAAGGGCTTGCGTACCCCCCCCCCCCCTCGGGGTTATCCTTCAGACGTTCCGCAAGGGAGGCCCCGGGATGACAAGCCGTCGAACTCAGCCCGATGCGTACAAAGCGCGAGGATGGGGACGCGGCGTCACGCTGCTTGAATTGCTTGTGGCCTTGGGTGTCGTGGGAATCTTGGTTGCACTGATCGCCTCGGCGCTGTTCGCCGCGAACGCTCGCGGGCGGAAAGCAATCCAGATCGTTGATCTTCGAAGCGCCGTACAGGTCTTCAGCGCCTGGTCAAACGACCACGATGGTCAGTTCTTGAATGCGGGGGAACCGGGGGATGACCTCGCCGTTTACTTGGATTCGCCAACCGGCGAGTTGGTGCGCATTCCCTATCTGCAGCAGAACGCTGCGGGAGTATGGAAACGCGTGCTCGAAGCGACGTCGGGCGAATCTACGCCGCTTGCGACCACCGCATCGTACGCGTTTCCCTGCTTCACCGACCCTCGCCTCTGGACGACGACCCCACAACCGTGGGAACAGTTTCCAGCGGAGCGTTTTCTCCGACCGGTCAGGGTCACGGAAACGCAGCATCCATCGGAGAAAGGCGTTCTCATCACGCACATCGGAGAACCGAACCCGGACGATCCGTCGCGACACCGGTTCGGCGTCGCGTTTGTGGACGGATCCGCCGCGGAGTTTCCTGCAGCGGCTTTTCTGCCCCAGACCGAAGGGTTTTTCGGCGGACGTCCGGCCCGATATCCGCAGCCCGTCCTGCACACCATCGGTGGAATCGGAGGCCGGGATGTCGCGCGTTAAGGCGGCGATGCGCCTGCTGACGGGCGCGATGCTCGTGTTTGCGGGCATGTCCAAGGCGCTCGCGCCGCGGCCAGCGATCGAGTTCGCGGCGCAACTCGTTCCGGATCGCGCCGCAGCGGCGGCGACGCTCATTGTTTCAGGGCTTGAGTTGGCTCTCGGCGTTGCGATCTGTTTGACACATCGCGACGACCGACCGCTGATGATGTCGGCGGCGCTCTATGTGAGCTTTCTCGCGATGGCGCTGGTCGTGCCCGCATCGTCCCCGCCGTGCGGATGCCTGGGCGTCTTGACGACCGGGCCGCAAAGCCGTTCGCTCGCCTTATTGACCGCATCGGCGGGTGCGGTCGTCAGCGTCGCGGCGATGGAATCGCTTCGTGTTCGCCGCCCGCGCGCCTCGCCATTCAGACCGAAGGAGACAAGCCATGAACAGGCTGCATCTATTGCGTAGACGGTTGCTCTTGGTTCTCGCCTGCTGCGCCGGGTTCTCCCTGGTCGCGATCTCCGACGTCGAGGGCGAATGCCAGTGTACATCTCCGCTGTACTGCGCGGAAGGCGTGGACTGTGATTCGAGCTGCGAGTTGGTCATTCCTCCGAACCCGAATGACCCGATCATCTGGGGTCAACTGTGGGCATGGGGTTCTTGCGAAGGATGTTCGACGTGTTGCTCCGGACCTCAAACGAAGTGGCCAGACGAGATCGGATGCTTCAAGTGCAAGATGGGGATCATGACCTCGATGTGTTGCCCAGAGGACGAGTTCTGCGCCGAGGACGCATACGGCTATTGCTGCTGTGAGACCGGGATCATCGGATTGAGCAACTGCTGGCTGTGACGCCATTACGGGATCCTCACTTGCCCATCACGCTGCAAGATCGCTCTCGCAGGCGGACGATTGTTGGCGCCGTAGTTGTCTTCGCCGCCGTCGCAACGGCCGTCGTCCTCGTTCGGGAGCGCAGCCCCCTCAGCGTCGCGGTCCTGCGTCTGGATCAGCGTGAAGCGACAGGGGGCGAAGCCGAGGGCGACGCCCAGCGAGCGTTGGCGTCGCACATCGAGCGGCTTCTGGGAGATTCACTTTCGGCGCCCGAGGCGGCCGCCGCGGCGGAGATGGCGTCGGCCATGACGGTGGCGCTCGCCGCACGCAACCCTCAGCCCATCGAAGCGTTCTTTTCGTCGATTGGCGCCGTTCCCGATGTAGAAGTCCTTGAGATGGTTCGCGCGCACCTGCGCCGTCTGCCGCCGCGCCGCCGCCCGCCCGACATCGCTCTACTTACCCCCGCAGAACTGATTCGTCTTCGTACTCCGGAGGCCGCGCCGCTCCGCGCCCTCGCGCCGGGGGCGCTTGCAATCCGCTATCTTCCTGCTGGGACGATGGAGGCTCCTGTGCTCTTCAGGGCCACTAAGGACCGTGAGTGGTTCGTCGATCACACGGCTCGCAACGCGTTTCGGAGCGCTGCCGACTTCCCGTACCGAGTCCACGCGCTCGATGAACTCGAGGCTGCCGGGCTCGTGCCTCGGCTGCATCTGAGCATCGGTGGGTTGACCGACGAGAACGCGCCAGTGGTCATCAGCGTTCAGTTCGCTTATCTCGAACCGCATGGCTGGACCCCCAGGCGAGTCACCACCCAACAGGGCGCAGGGTCGAAGTCCGGCCAGAAATTCATTCCCAAGATGTGACCGCTATCGCCGGCACAAATGAGCGAGACGCTGCCGATTTTGGGCGTGCGGCCTCTGGCGGGGGAGATGCGGTGGTATCTGGATGGGGAGGCGGGGGCGTTCTGAGGAGCGGACGACAGCGAAGAAAACCCCCGGCAGGGCTTGCGTACCCCCC
>JACVCK010000046.1 GCA_016742055.1 Phycisphaerales bacterium | reverse complement strand
GTGCCCAGCGTTCCCGCGGGCGACCTGACCGTGCGGTTCTCGTACATCGCCAACCAGCCGGCGGTGAACTCCCGCTCGAGCGACACCTACGGCGCGGCGACGTTTGGGGGCATCAACTGGAACAACGTCCTGGTCTACCCCGCGCACGCCGACCGGGCCTCTCTGATGATCGCGCCGTCGCTGCGCTTCCCGTCGGACTGGAAGGACGCGAGCGGGCTGGAGTTCAACCAGCGCAGGCAGGGCCTTCCCGGCTTCCGCTTGTACGCGCCGGTCACCCTCGCCGAACTGGTGGACTCGCCCGTCATCATCGGCCAGCACCTGCGGACGCACCCCATGCAGCCGCGCGCCGGCGCGCCGCACTTCCTGCACGCGGTCGGCGCGACGCCCGCGCAGGTCGAACTGCCCGAGGCGCGTCTCAAGAAGTTCGAGGAGATGCACCGCCAGTCGGAACTGATCTTCGGCCCGTTCCCCTACTCCCGGTACCACTACCTGATCCTGCTGGACGACTCGCTGCCGGGCTTTGGGCTCGAGCACGCCACCAGCACGTACATCTCGATGCGGGGCGACCGATTCCAGAAGGCCGAAACCGGCGACGGCGACCCCATGAGCGTCGTGCCGCATGAGTACATCCACGCCTGGTGCGGAAAACTCGTCGCCCCCGCCGGACTGCTGCACCCCAACTACCACACGCCGGGGCGCACCGAACTGCTGTGGGTCTACGAGGGGCTGGTGTCGTACTACGACGAGGTCCTCTGCGCCCGCAGCGGCCTGATGTCGCCCGACGAGTTCCGCCACTCCCTCACCGGCTCCATCGCCGGGTACGAGTTGAACGCGGGCCGGCGCTGGCGCAGCGTCGAGGACACCGCGCTGGCCATGCGGTTCCTCCGCGCGCCCAGCGATTCCTGGGAGGACCTCCGGCGCCGGCAGGATTACTACGGCGAGGGCGCGCTGTTCTGGGCCACCGCCGACGCCGTCATCCGCGCGGGCACCGACGGCGCCCGCTCACTCGACGACTTCGCCCTCGCCTTCTTCCGACCCAACAGCCCCGCGGGCGAAGCCCCCGGCGTGCCTATCCGCACGTACACGCGCGAGGACGTTGTGAACGCGCTCAGCGCGGTCTACGCCGGCCACGACTGGGACGCGCTCATCCGCGACATGATCGAGTCCCCCCAGGACGAGCCCGCCTTCGAACTCCCCGCCCGCCTCGGATACAAACTCGAATGGCTGCCGGAGCCCACCGAACTCCAGAAGAAGGACGAGCGAGCCGACCGCGGCGCCAACCTCCGTTCGTCCATCGGGCTCCGCACCGACGCCGATGGCAAGATCATCAGCATCGTCCCGGGTTCGCCCGCGGACCGCGCCAAACTCGGCTACGCCCAGCGCATCCTCGCCGTGGGACGCGACGCCTCCGCCGACGCGCCGGCCCCGCCCAACGCGCCCCCGGCGCCGTTCGCGCGGCTCTTCAGCCCCGGCGCGCTCCGAGACGCCGTGAAGGCGTCCCTCACCGTCGGCGCGGTGGACCTGCTCATCGCCGAGGGCGACCTCATCCGTCAGGTGCGGATTGAATACGCAGGGGGCCTCCGCTACCCGCGCCTGGTGCGCGTGGAGGGCTCGCCCGACCTGCTCGCGGCCATCGAGGCGCCCCGCTGAATCCCGCCTGATCGGCCCAGAAAGGGGCTGGACAGGGCTGGTATGCTGGGCCATTCGAGGTCCGCGGAGCGTTGGGGCTCCGCGGCGCGGCCGCTGTCACCGCCGGGGGCGAGAAGGAGAGAAGCCATGGACCGCATCCGCATCGGCGCCACCGGGCTGGCGATGTCGCTCTCGTTCACCGGCGCCGCCCTTGGGCAGGCGGCGTTCAAGGCGGCGTTCGTCGCCAACAACGGGAATCTCGAGGGTTCGGTGACGACGTACCGCGTGAACGACGACGGGACGCTCACCTGGATCGCGAAGCACATCACGGGCGAGCGTCCGAACACGCAGGTGTTCCACCCAGGCACCAACGCCAACGCCATCTCGCTGAGCCCCAACGGGCGCTACGTGCTGACGGCGCACAGCACCTCGAGCCAGACCGTCGAGCAGGTGACGTTCCTGCGCGTCCACGCCGACGGCACGCTGACGCCCGCGCTGATCGCGTCCGTGCCGGATTCGCCGCTGGACGTCCAGTGGATCGACAACGAGTACTTCGCCGTCACCAAGACATCCACCTCGACGACCAACCAGGTCCTGGTCTACCGCTTTGACGCGACGGCTCCGGCGATCTTCTTCGTGGACGCTGAGAACACCGGCACATTCTCCTCGTCGCTTGCGCTGCACCCGAACCGGACGCTGCTGTTCACCCAGGACTCCAACAGCAGCCGGGTGTCGTCGTTCAGCGTCGCGCCGAACGGCCATCTGACGCTCGTGAGCGAGATGGGGCCGGGGATCTTCCCGCTGGGATTGGGCGTGTCGGCCGACGGCAAGCGGATCTACTTCGGCGGCGGCATCTCTTCCGGCGGCAACAAGGTCGGCGCCCTGAGCATCAGCCCGACGGGCGTGCTCGACTTCGTCCCCGGCGCGCCGTTCATCAGCCCGGGCGCCTCGCCCAAGCAGGTCGTCACCAGCGCCGACAGCAAGATCGCCATCGCCGCGCACGGCACCGATTCAACGCTCCGTTCGTTCTTCATCGACTCCGACACCGGGGCGCTGACGTCCACGGGCTTCATGTACGACATCGGCTTCCAGGGCTCGCTCGGCGACGTCGCCGTCCTGGGCGACTGGCTGCTCGCGCCGGACCGAGACACCATCTCCGACGGCGTGCGCGGGCTGCGCTCGCTGACCATCGGCGTCGACGGCTCCCTCACGCCCAACGGCGACATCGTGGACTCACAGGGCATCACGCCCAACGCCGTCGCGCCCTGGGCCAACTGCCCCGCCGACCTCGACGGCGACGGGCGCGTCGATTTCGTGGACCTCAACCGCCTGCTGGGCCAGTACAACCAGAGCGCGGCGCCCGGCGTCCTGTTTGGCGATCTGAACTTCGACGGCGTGGTCGACTTCGGCGACCTCAACATCCTGCTGGGCGTCTACAACCTCGACTGCTGACCTCACGTCAGCAGCGTGAGGTCCGTCAGACCCAGCGGCTCCTTGCTGTAGAACGGCTCCGCGGCGCCCTGCACGCCCCGTGCGGGGTCGCCCGCGCCGATCCGGCTCCCGAAGTACACGCCCGCCGCTTCGATCCAGTCCACGACGTGCCCGTTGGCGCGCACGAACTGGGTCTCGTAGGCGCGGATCGCCGCGATCTTCCGTTCCTGAAAGCCGGTGATGTCCACGCAGAACGTCGGGTTCGCGGGCCAGCGCAGGTGCGTGGCGTAGTAATAGAACAGCCACTTGGGATAGGTCGGCGGGTCCTGGGCGTCGTCCGGCGGGTCCGCGTACGCCGACGCGGCGGCGCGGTCGATCCGTGGGACATGCAGCAGTTCCGATCCGCGCCACTGGCCCGGCTCGCTCATGCGGCCCAGTTTCGCGTCGAACCGCGCATCCTCGGCGATGGCCGTCGCCGCCTTGTGGTCCGGGTGGGCGTCCTCGAAGAACGGGACGAACATCACCTGCGTCCGATGGCGCCGGATCACCTTGGCCACCGCGTGGCGCGCCGCGAGCGAGCGCTCCATCGCCCGGTTCGGCAGGCCGAGCGACACGCGCGTCACGGGGCGGCCCGGCGCGGAGAGCAGTTCGGCGGCGCGGGCGGCCTCGGCGGCGCGCGTGACGGGGTCGCCCAGCGGCGTCGGTTCACCGTTGGTCATGTCCAGCAGCACGACGCGATGGCCCTGCGCCGCCAGGCGGGCGATCGTCCCGCCCATGCCGGCCTCCTGATCGTCCGGGTGCGGGCCCACAACAAGGATGTTCATGGCGTCAGCATAGCGGTCGTGCGCGATGCGCCGACGCCTTCGCTCAGCCGGGCGCCGATCGGCGCCAGGAACGCGCGGATGTCCTCGGCGCGGCCGGTGTTCACCCGCGCCTCCGCGCCCTCCAGTTCCATCGCCCAGCGCGCCAGCGCCGCCAGATCGTCCCGATGGGGAGACATCCACGCCCGCGCCGACGGCGGCGACGCGAGCGCCCCGACCAGCCCGGGCGGAGGTCCGTCCGGCCACGCGACGCGCAGGCCCCGCGCCAGAGCCCCCGCCGCCGACGTCGGCGCCCACGTCCGCGCCGCCTCGTCCACGATCATCGCCCGGCGCGCCGGCTCCGCCCGCAGCGCCGACTCGGCGACGCGCGGCCAATCCGCCAGCCGACGCGCCGCTTCGGCGCGGAGCGCCGCGCCCGAGCCGGCCGTGGCGCCCCACGCGTCGAGCAGGGGCCCGCCGGCGCCCTCCGTGAGGAGCGCCGCATCGGCGTGCAGTCGCAGGAGACTCGCCAACGGCGCCAGCCGCTCGGCTTCGTCCGCCGGCTCACCGTCCGCCCAGGCCGTCAGCCATTCGGCCTCGAGGCGGCGCAACTCCTCGTCGAATCCAGCCGGCGCATCCGCGGGGACCGGCGGCGTTTCGCCGAATCGCCGCCACTGCTCTTCGAATCGCGCCAATTGCCGCACGGCCCATGCCCGCTGCGCCTCGTCCTCGTGCGCCCGCACGAGGCGGCGCACGCCCTCGGTCGCGCGGCGCGAGGCCTCGTCGCCCCGCGCCGCCAGCGACGCGAGCAGCCCGGTCACGCGCTCCAGCCGACGCAGCGCCTCCACCGATTCGCGGTGGTGCACCAGCGCGCTGATCACGGCCGGGCGCTGCATCGCGCGCGGATCGCGCAGCGCCGTCAGCAGTTCCGCGGCTCCGGCGCTCTCCGCCGCTCGAACGACGGGCGCCAGCGCGCCCCAGGCGCCGCGGGTTTCGTCGCGCGGCCAAGACTCCCGGCGCAGTCGCGGCCGGCTCCACGCCGCCCTGTCGAGAAACGCCCGGAGCGCGCCCAGGGCGCGCCGGTCGTCGTTGGTGAGCGCCTCGGGCTCCAGGCGCGCCGCCGCCGCCCGCACGAGGTCGCGCAGGGCCGTCTCGTCCGCCCCCGCGGCCGACGCCTCCCGCGCCGAAGCCGAGACCTCCGCGAGCAGCACGGCGCCTTCGAGTCGTGCCCGTGCAGCCCGACGAGCGCCGGGCTCGGCCAGCCCGGCGCACGCCTCTTCCAAGCGGTCCGCCAGCGCCTCCGTGCCGGTCTCGCTCAGCATTCCTGGCGCCGGGAGCAGCCGAGCGGCTTCGAACGCGCGGGCGAGCATCGTGAGCGTGTCGTCCGCCGCGGGCGAAAGCGTCGGCGCCGCCTCCGCGCGCTCCAGCGTGTCGAGCAGGCCGCTCAGCGCCGCCACAGCGTCGCCGGCCCAGCCGAATTCGCCCAGCGCCCTACGCAGGGCGCCGACGTCGGGCGATGGGGCCGACGCCGGGTCCATCGGCCACGCCGAGCGCACGCCGCGGGAGTCGAGGATCGCCTCCGCGTCGGCCAGTTCTCCGAACAGCGCGGCGAGGGAGACGTCCAGCGTGGGCCAGTCGGGGACGCTCTGAGGATCGAATCGATCGGCGGCGGCGAGGAACGCGCGCAGGCGGACGAGGATCGCGGCCCGCACCGACTCCGGGACGGCGGCGTCGCGCGCGCTGTCGGCCAGCCGGTCGAGCCCCGGCAGGGCGTGGACGATCCGCAGCGCGCCGCTGACCGGGGCATCGGCGCCGACGCCCGAGCGGGCGGCGCCCGCGCGGAGCAGCGCGCCCGCGAGTCGTCGGAACGCGCCCTTGGCGCCGGCGCCGAGGCGCGCCGCTTCATCGGCGCTCGTGTCGCCGCGACCGCGCGTCTCGATTGAGCGTGCTTGTTCGGACAGCGATTCGGCCAGCGCGAGCGCGGCGGATTCCTGGCCCAATCCGGGCGGAGCGGGCGGGTCCAGGTCCAGCCACTGCGCGCGCCCGACTCCGGTGAGCAGCAGCGCGCACGCGACAATCGGCGCCATCCTCATTCCGCCGGCTCCTTTGGGTCGGCCTCCAGCAACTCCTGCCACGCGCGCCGTGGCACGGGCACGTCCGGCGCGTGGAGGTCGAACGATTCCTCGGGGTACCTGATCCACTCCAGGCGCAGGCCCTGCGCCGGCATCGTCGGGCCCGCGAGGCGCCGATCGCCGCTTTCCAGCGCTCGGCCGACGTCCTCCACCGCCTTCTTGCCCTTGCCGACCTCCACGAGCGTGCCCGCAATGATCCGCACCATGTTGTAGAGGAACCCGTCGCCGCTCACGTCGATTGCGAGCGTGTCGTCGTCCAATCGAGACACCTCGCAGGCATGGACCGTTCGAACCGTGGATGCCCGGCCGTGGTGCGCGGACGCGAACGCCGCGAAGTCGTGGCGGCCCGCGATCGCGCCCGCGGCCTCGCGCATGGGAGCTTCGTCGAGCGGCACGTACACGTGGTGCACGAACCGCCGGTTCCAGATGGGCTTGTCCCGGGCGGTGTGCAGCGTGTAGCGGTAGACCTTGGCGACGCAGGGCCGGACCGGGTGGAACTTCGGGTTGGCCGGGACGCACGCGCGCACCAGCACATCGTCCGGCAGGCGGCTGTTGATCGCGAGCGCCAGGCGGTCGTCCGTCGGGCCCCGCCGCTCGTCGGTCGTGGAGAACGCGCCCATCTGCGCCAAGGCGTGGACGCCCGAGTCGGTGCGGCTGGCGCCGAGCAGTTCGATCGGTTCTCGGACGGTTTCGATCACGGCGCGCTCCACGACGTGCTGCACCGAGCGCAGTTCGGCGGCGGCTTCGTCGACCGACTCCGCGGCCTGCTTCTGCCAGCCGTTGAAGTCGGTCCCGTCGTACGCGATGGTCAGGGCGTAACGCCGCACAGCCGCTCAGTTTAGTGCTCGGCCCGACGGCGCGCCGCGTGGGGCGCCCGGTTCATGGGGATCGAAAAATCGAGCGAGTCTGGAACCATTCTTGACTGCGTGCGAATCGATGGAGGGAGAGAAAGCCCCACTCGGATCCAGGCGTGCTTGCGTAGGCATACACACAGCAGGGTCGCCACGGCGCGCTTCGAAACGACAGGGGTGAAAGGGGCCCCGCTCTTCCCGGTGGACCGACCAGCGCCGGGACGGGCGGGGCTCGTTACGTTCTGGGGTTCGCGCTCCGCGTCAGTGCCCGAACAGGTTCGTCTCGGCGAACATGCCCTTCCGCTCGAAGTAGCCGAGCGCATCCTCGACCGTGGGGAAGATCTGCGTCGCCGTCTCGGTGATGAACGGCGAGGGCGACTTCTTCGGCTTCCACACCACGTAGACCTCCTTGGTGTGCTCGAAGGCGTGATGCAACTCTCGCTCCACCCCGCTCGACAGGCCGGGCGAACCGTTGGGCAGTTCTGGGATGTACGACACGATCATGTCGCTCTGGTCCACCAGTTTGAAGTCGCGCATGTAGATCTGGCCGTCCACGTCGCCGGCGATGTCCAGCACCTCTCGGACCGAAACGCGGATCGGCGCGGCGCCCTTCCGACCGCCGAACGAGTGGGCCGAGACTTCGATGAAGTCCCTGCCCTCACGGCTCGCGGCGATCGCCCGCTCCAGAAGCAGTTTCTCGTCCACGTCGCCCGGGTCGAAGGCGATGAAATGCTCGCCGATGGACGCGCGGAACGCGTCGATCTCGCGCAGCACGTCGGGCATGTCCACGACGTGGCTCATGGGGAACGAGGGGTACACCTTGCGCATCTCCGGGCGGCAGACGAGCCGGAAGAGCGACCGCACGTTGTCCTGCTGCCGGCCGCGGCTGAAGATGAAGAACTTCCCCCCCGCCGCCTGCGACATCAACTCCGTGGCGAGGATCTCCTCCTCGCGCCAGACCATGCAGTCCTTGAGCGTGGCGTCGATGACGTGCTCATGGTGGAGGCGCGAGTGCACGACCTCGATGTTGTCCACGAGGCAGATGAACAGGTCCGGCTCGAAGGCGCGGATCTGATCGAAGTCGAAGGCGCTGAAGAGGCCGTGCCGCCAGCGGAAGGTCGCGTGCGTGTTGACGATCACGTTCGGCTTGTCGCGCGACTGGGCGATGACGTCCTTGAAGACCGCGCGCCGCAGCGAGTTCAGCCGGCTCAGCGGCAGGTCGAGGATGCGCCCGGGCCGGACGTCCGGCGCCTCGCGGTACATCATGTCGCCCACGTGGAAGACGTCGATGGGCTCGCCCTGCTGGCCGGCGAAGCGCTGCACCGCCTCCAGAAAGGGCTTCTTGTCCATCCCGACCTGACCGGTGACGATCGCTCGCATGGGGCCGAGTATACGTCCCCATTCACGGGGCCACGGCGGAGAACACCCGCAGCGCCCCCGGCAGAACGGACACCTCGATCGGCCCGGAGCCCACGGAGACCGCCTCGCCGTCCATCTGCGCCGCCAGGCAGGCCTGCGGCGACTCGCCCAGTCCAAGCGCAATCCTCACATCGACCCCGCGAGCGACCACCGCCCGCGGATGGCGCAGCGCCCGGCGCAGTCGCGCCCGCGCGTGCCAGCCCAGCGCGCCCCACGCGCCGCGGCAGGGCATGAACACCACATCCAGTTGGCCGTCGTCCACCCGCGCCTGGGCCGCGGGATCGATCCGGAGCGCGTACTGCCTGCTGTTGGCGATCAAGAGCAAGCCCTGACGGTCGGTGACGAGGCGGCGCGCATCCACATCCACGGTGAGGCACGGCAGCGCCGGCTCGCGCAGTTCCGCCAGGACGGGCCGGACGTACGAGGCGTGGGTGATCGGCCCCGTGCGCATCGCGTCGAGCCGGTGGATGACGGAGGCGTCCGGCCCGACGCTGAGCATCACCGCGAAGCGCCGCTCCGCGCCGCCGAACCGCGCGAGCCCCAGGTCGATCGCGCGCACCCGGCGCCGCTCCCCCACCGCGCCCCCCACATCGCTCGCCAAGCCCCGCATCCCCAGTTCGCGCGCCAGGAGGTTCTCCGTCCCCGTGGGCGCGAGGTACACCGCCGCCCCCGACGCAGACAGGTCCGCCAGCGCGTGATGCACCGTGCCATCGCCCCCGATCACCACGGCCGCGCCCGCGCCGGCCAGGGCCTCGCGCAGCCCCTCCGAGCCGGCCTCGACTTCGACGGGGTCGTGCCCGGCCGCGCGGAGCGATGCGCACACCTGCGCCGCCATCGCGGGGGCGAGGCCGCGGCCCGACCTTGAGTTCCGCAGCACGACGACGCGCACGGCGCCCCTCCGCCTTACGCCGGCTGGCCCGCCTCGTTCAGGATCCGCCGCAGCACAAAGTGCAGGATGCCGCCGTGCCGAAAGTACTCGGCCTCGACGGGCGTATCGACGCGGCAGCGCGTCTCGAACTCCACGCGCTTGCCCTTGTGCTCGCCGAGCGTGCGCGTCGCGACGATCCTGATGACCTGGCGCGGCTCAATCTTCTCCGGCAGTTCGATGTCGAACGTCTCGCTGCCGTCGAGCCCGAGCGACAGCGCCGTCTGGCCCGGCATGAAGTTCAGGGGCAGCACGCCCATGCCGACGAGGTTCGACCGGTGGATGCGTTCGAAGGACTCGGAGATCACCGCGCGGACCCCCAGCAGATTCGTGCCCTTGGCCGCCCAGTCGCGCGACGAGCCCATGCCATAGTCCTTGCCCGCGAGGACCACCAGCGGCGTGTCCTCGGCGCGGTAGCGCATCGCGGCGTCGTAGATCGGGCACACCAGGCCCGTGCGGGGCTGGCCGCCCTTCTGCGAGAAGTCGCGCGTCCACCAGCCCTCCTTGATCTTGCCGTCGTCGCCGGCGGCGAGGCGGTTCTTGATGCGGATGTTGCCGAACGTGCCGCGCGTCATGACGCGGTCGTTGCCCCGGCGCGACCCGTAAGAGTTGAACATCGACACCGGCACGCCCTGGTCCTGCAGGTACTTGCCCGCCGGGCTGTCCACGGCGATGTCGCCCGCGGGCGAGATGTGGTCGGTCGTGACCGAGTCGCCCAGGAACGCCAGGCAGCGCGCGCCCTCGATCGGGCGCAGCGCGGGCGGCGTGTCCGACATGCCCTCGAAATAGGGCGGCTGCTGGATGTACGTCGAACGGTCGTTCCACTCGTAGAGATCGCTGCGCGAGATGGGCACGGCGTTCCACTCGGGGTTGCCGTCGAAGACCTTGGCGTACTGGCTGCGGTACTGCTCGGGCGACATGCACTGGGCCTTGACCGCCTGGACCTCCGCGTGCGTCGGCCAGATGTCCTTGAGGAACACCGGCTTGCCGTCCTTGCCCACGGCCAGCGGCTCGTTCGCCACGTCGATGTCCACCGTGCCGGCGATCGCGTACGCGACGACCAGCGGAGGGCTCGCCAGGTAGTTGGCCTTGATGTACGGGTTGATGCGTCCCTCGAAGTTGCGGTTTCCGGAGAGCACCGACGCGACCACCAGGTCGTTGCGCTTCACGCCCTCCTCGATCGGCGTCGGCAGCGGGCCGGAGTTGCCGATGCACGTCGTGCAGCCGTAGCCGACGGTGTGGAAGCCCAGAGCGTCGAGGTCCTCGCTCAGGCCGCCCTTGTCAAAGTACGCCGTGACCACCTTGGAGCCCGGCGCCAGCGAGGTCTTCACCCACGGCTTGCGCGTCAGGCCGAGCGCGCGCGCCTTGCGCGCCACCAGGCCCGCGGCGATCATGACGTCCGGGTTGCTCGTGTTCGTGCAGGACGTGATCGCCGCGATCACCACGTCGCCGTGGTGCAGCGTGAACGACCGGCCGTCCATCTCGACGACGGAGCAGCCCTTCTCCTTGCTCTCGGCGGGGCCGGACCTGGGCACGTTCACCGCGCCGACGCGCTTGGTCGCGCTCTGGCCGCCCTCGCCCGCCCAGGAGTCGTGACGCACGATCTCGCTGCCGCAGGACTTGCCGAAGGTGTCCACGAGTTCCTTCCGCCATCGCGGCTTCATCTCGCTCAGCAGCACGCGGTCCTGAGGCCGGCGGGGCCCCGCGAGCGAGGGCTGCACCGTGCTCAGGTCCAACTCCAGCCGCTCCGTGAACTCCGGCTCGGGGCTCGCCGGGGTCCGGAACATGCCCTGCGCCTTGTAGTACTTCTCGACCAGATCCACCAACTCCTCGCTGCGCCCCGTGAAGCGGAGGAAGTCCAGCGTCACCTGATCGACCGGGAACAGGCCCATCGTCGCGCCGTACTCCGGCGCCATGTTGGCGATCGTGGCGCGGTCCGGAATGCTCATCGCGTCGAGGCCGGGGCCGTAGAACTCCACGAACTTCTCGACCACGCCGTGCGCCCGCAGCATCTGCGTGACCGTCAGCACCAGGTCGGTCGCCGTCGAGCCCTCCGGCAGTTTGCCGGTGAGTTTGAAGCCCACGACCTTGGGCGTGAGCATGTAGACGGGCTGGCCGAGCATCACGGCCTCGGCCTCGATGCCGCCAACGCCCCAGCCGACCACGCCCAGACCGTTGATCATCGTCGTGTGCGAGTCGGTGCCGACCAGTGAGTCGGGGAACGCCACCGGCTTGCCGGTCTGCTCGTCCTCGCGCGTCAGCACGCCCTTGGCGAGATACTCCAGATTCACCTGGTGCACGATGCCGGTCGCGGGCGGCACGACGCTGAAGTTGGACAGCGACTGCTGGCCCCACTTGAGGAACTCGTAGCGCTCGCGGTTGCGCTCGAACTCCTTCTTCGCGTTGATCGTCAGCGCCACCTTGCTGCCGAACTCGTCCACCTGCACCGAGTGGTCGATGACCAGGTCGCAGGGGACGAGGGGGTTGATGGACTTCGGGTCGCCGCCCAGCGCCTTCATCGCGTCGCGCATCGCGGCAAGATCAACGACGCACGGCACGCCGGTGAAGTCCTGCAGGACGACGCGACCGAGGAGGAACGGGATCTCCACCTCGTTCGGCGCCGCGGCGTTCCAGTTCGCCAGCCCGCGCACGTCCTGCTCGCTCACGATGAACCCGTCGAAGTTCCGCAGGGCGGACTCGAGCAGCACCTTGATCGAGAACGGCAACCGCGCCAGTTTCTCCTTCGACATCACCCCCGCGTTCACAAGGGCGTTGAGGTCGAAGTAGAGGTGCTCTCCGGCTTTGCAGGGGAGCGTGGCGCGCGCTTGGAACGTGTCGGGGGTCATGTTCGGGTCCTGTCTGGATTCGGCTGAAGGCGAGCGGGGCATTGTAGAGCGTCCGCGTTGACCGCTCGACGCCCGCACTTGCCCGCGCGGCGCTCCCCGCGAGGAGGTGCGTGGAAAACTCCGCACGCATGGCGGAGTCTGCGGAGGTCCCCCAGGAATCCTCGCGCGCTCGTCACGCAATCCTCACCGGAGGCGGGTGGACCCATGATCACCGTTCAGTGCAGTTGCGGCGCCAAGGGCATGGCCGCGCCGACGCTCGCGGGCAAGACAGTCCGCTGCAGGTCCTGCAGCGCGCCGATCACCATCCCCAGCGCCGCGCCACCCGGCGCTCCGCCGGACGACATCTACGACATCGCTCCGCCCACAGCAGGGCCGCCCCTTCGCTCCGACTTGAGCGGCCCGCCGCCCATCCCGCCCCTGCCGCCCGAGCCGAAGCCGCAGTCCGCAAAGTCGAAACGTCGCGCCGAAGCCAGCGATCGCTCGTTCTGGCCCGACCTCGCGCTCTCTTTCGGGTTCATGTTCCGACCGGCCAATCTTCTCGTCTTCACGGGCGCGGTCATCCTCGGGCTTCTCTCGGAGTTCATCCCCGTGCGCTGGATCGACCGCATCCCCTTCGGCCTCCTGTGCGCGATCTACATGGGCACGATCGAAGAATCTGCCGGCGGCTCCGACGACCTGCCCAACAGCGCGGACTACGAAGGGTTCTTCGAGAGCATCATCCTGCCGATCGCCCGGTTTATGGGCGTGAGCCTGGCTTTGGGGCTCTTCGCGGTTGTCCTGTTCTTTGTGGTCACGATCCCAATCGAGTCCGAAACAACCGCGATCTACGTCGCCGTAGCGATCGGCGCGGCCGTGGCGTTCCTCCGGCCCATGTCGATGCTCATGGCGGCGCTCGGAGGGCTGACCTCGCTCGTCCGCCTCGACATGATGGCCCGCAGCGTCGCCGCCGCCATCGTCCCCTATCTCGCGGTGTGGGCGGCGCTGCTCGTGGCCATGGCGCTGATCGTGGCCCCATACGTCCTGTCCACCGCTGAAGACGATTCTGGCGGCTTCGATCCGTTCACCAACATCCCCGGACGCACCGTCGCCGCCGTTCTCGGTGTGTACGCGACGCTCGTTTCGATGCGCAGCATCGGCCTGCTCCACCGCCACTTCTCCGACCGCTTCCCGTGGTCGTTCGGGTGATACGCTCACGCCGTGGAGCCCCCACCCACCTACACCTTCCGCGCCGCCTCCTCCGACCACGACCTCCGCGGCATCCTCGCGCTCCAATCCGTCAACCTTCCCGAGACGCTCAGCGCCGCGGAGTTCGCGTCGCAGGGCTTCGTCACCCTCCGCCACGACCTCGCGCTCCTGCGCGAGATGAACAGCCCCTGGCCCCACATCATCGCGACCCCTTCGGAGTCCGACGAGGTCGTCGCCTACGCGCTCGTCATGCAGGAAAAGTTCCGCGAGCGCCTGCCCCTGCTCGAGCCCATGTTCCAGCGCCTGAACGCGCTCAGCCACCGCGGCCGGCCGATTGACGCGCTCCGCTGGTACGTCATGGGGCAGATCTGCGTCGCCAAGGCGCACCGGGGGCGGAATCTCGTTGAAGGCCTCTACGCCCAGCACCGCGAGCAGATGGCGCGCGACTTCGATCTTTCGATCACCGAGATCAGCCACGCCAATCCCCGCTCGCTCCGCGCCCACGTTCGCGCAGGCTGGGACATCATCCACGAGTTCACCGCCGACGATGGCGGCGAGTGGGCCATCGTCGCGCTCGATCTGCGCGGCTGATCGGGCTCACCCCCGCCACTTGATCGAACACCCGATCGCGGCCGTCTGCGCCCGGCGCACCGGCCGCCCCGCGAGCAGGTCCTCGATCGCGTCCTTGAGAGGACGATCCTTCACCGCGCCCGCGTCCTTCGGGCTGTCGTCCAGCGCGCCCTCGTACACACACACGCCGTGCGCATCGAGGAGGAAGATCTCCGGCGTGCGCTCGACGCCGTACGCCCGCGCGACTTCCTGTGTCTCGTCCGAGAGGTAGGCGAAGGGCAGCGCCCACTTCTGCGCGTACTCCACCATCTTGCCCGGAGAGTCCTCGGGGTAATTCGCCGCGTCGTTGGAGCAGATCGCCACCCACCCGATCCCCGCGGCCCTGGTCTCCTCCGCCAACTTCTTCAGACGCTCGACCGAGCCCACCACATACGGACAGTGGTTGCACATCCACAGGACCACCACGCCCCGCTTGCCCTTGAGGAGGCCTTCGAGCGACACGCGGTCCCCCGCCGCGGCCCGGTTCTGGTTGGGCAGGTCGAATCCCGGGGCCTTGTCGCCGGGGGCGAGTTTTGGAGCGCCGTGCATGGGACTGGTCCTTTACGAAGGGGCCCACGCGCAGGGCCTTTGCCCCACGGTAGGACCGACGGGAACGACCCCGCTATCCTTGCCCCCCCATGCCCATCC
>JACVCK010000045.1 GCA_016742055.1 Phycisphaerales bacterium | reverse complement strand
CGCCCGGCCCAGTGGGTGGGTTGGAAGGAATGGAGGGGGGGGGGGGCGGGATGCTTGATCCCTTCGAAGAGATAGGGGGAGTAGAAGCGGGCGGGACGCCCGCCCCACTAGGTGGGGTAGGGGGAGAGGAGGAGGGAGCGAGGGCAGTCAGCGCGAGCCCCGCGAGCGAGTGCACCGGCACATCCGTCCCCGCGATCAGGCCCTTGTCGGGCAGCGAGGGGATCTGCTTCTTCACCGCGATGTACCACTGATCGCTCAGGTACGGTTCGATCGGCGCGTGGCTGCGGTAGGAATGGCCCACGCTGTGGCGGTGGGGCTTGATGGCTTCGAGGAGGTTCTTCTCGCGGAAGGCGGCGACCACGGCTTCGCGGGCTTTCTCACGCGGCATGCCGATGAAGCGTGAGGCGTCGCCGACGTCGGTCCAGCCGAACTTGTCGGAGATGCTGGCGTCGGGCGCCATGACGTTGATCGCGGGCAGGTTGTGGCGCTTGCCGATCTGCTCGTCGTTGGGGTCGTGCGCGGGGGTCACCTTCAGGAAGCCCGTCGCCATCGCCGCCTTGGCGTCGCGCTTCGCTTCCTCGGGATCGGCCTGGAGCGAGGCGGGCATCACCACATAGTCGTCGGCGAGCACGGGGATGATCCGATTCACGAAGGGCAGCCGCACGTGCGCGCCCGCGGCCTTCAGCGCCGCCCAGCGCGGATCGCGCGGGTTCACCGCGACGGCCGTATCGCCGAGGTACGTCTCCGGGCGCGTGGTCGCCACGGCGACGTGATCCAGTTCCTTCTCCGCGCCCGAAGCCAGATCGAGCAAGCGCACCCTGATCGGTTTGCCACTCGCGTCGCACAGCGGGTAGCGGAGGTAGTAGAAGTGGCCGTCCACCTCTTCCATCTCGACCTCGTCGTCGGCGAGCACGGTCTGCGTGACGGGGTCCCAATTGACCAGGCGCTTGCCGCGGTAGATCAGGCCGTCCTGGAACAGACGAAAGAACGCCTCGCGCACGGCTCTGGCGCAGATGTCGTCCATCGTGAACCGCTGGCGGTCCCAGTCGCAGGAGCAGCCCATGGCCTTCAACTGCCCGGTGATGACCGCCTCGTACTCGTCCTTGAACGCCTGGACCTTGGCGACGAACTCGTCGCGCGGGTAGTCGGTGCGCCGTTTGCCCTCGTCCTTCAGGAGCCGCTTCTCGACGACGGTCTGCGTGGCGATGCCGGCGTGGTCGGTGCCGGGCATCCAGAGGGTCTCGAAGCCCATCATGCGGTGGGCGCGGGCCTGGACATCCTGGAGGGTGTTGTTGAGCGCGTGGCCCAGGTGCAGCGCCGCGGTGACGTTGGGGGGCGGGATGACGATGGCGTAGGGCTGCTTGCCGGCCTTGCCGACGCGTTGGGGGTCCGCGTGGAAGGCCCGGGCCTGGTCCCAGCGGGCGCGGATTCGCCCCTCGTGGTCGCTTGGTCGGTACGCTTTGGGGAGTTCCGGTCCTGGCATGGGCCGGAAGTGTACCCATACCCCGACGCCGCCCCGGCCACTCCCGCCGCCCCGCGCACGACTCGCCATGGACGACCGGCTCGACCATCTCGAACAGGTCCGCCAACGCCGGCGCTTCGCGACGCTCGGGCTGCTGGGCTTCGTGGCGATCGTCGCCGGCGCGGCGCTTCTCGTGCGTTCCCTCACAACCCCGGCGGGCACGACCGTCGCCCCCGCCCCCGGACGCGCCATGAGCGCGATCGACGCTCAGGCCGCCCTCTCCGGCGCACGCCAGTACCTGCGTGACGGCGAGCCCGGCAAGGCCGAAGCGATCCTGCAGGAGGTCATCGCCTCCGCGCCGACCGACCAGGACGCCCACATCCTCATGGGCGAGGCCCTGCTGGGCCTCGAACGCCCGCGCGACTCGTACGAGCAGTACATCCGCGCGCTGGCGATCGGGCCCGAGCACGCTGAACTGCACTTCGCCGCCGCGGCCGTGGCCAACACCGCCGGCCTGCCCGACCGCGCCGAGGAGCACTACTGGAAGGCCCAGTCCCTCGACCCGACGAACCCCAAGCACCCGCTGTACCTCGCGCAGATCCAGCGGAAACTCGGGCGCAACGATGAGGCGAAGGCGAGTCTGCTCCGCGCGACGCTGCTGGAGCCGGGGCTCGCCATCGCCTGGGGCGTGCTGGCGGACCTGGCGCTCGAGGAGAACAAGGTCTCCCTTGCACGACAGCACATCGCCAAGGCCCGCGCGATCGAGCCGGCCAACACGCGATGGCGCCTGATCGAAGCCCGCGTCCTGCGGCGCGACAACGACCCACAGAGCGCCGTGCGCCTGCTGCGGTCCCTGCCCGACGAGGAACTGCTGGCGGATCCGAACTTGCTCGCCGAAGCCGCGGCCTGCTACGCGATGCTCTCACGACCCGACGACGCCGCAGGCCTGTTCATGATGGCGTCGTCGCGCCGCCCCGAAGACGCCGACCTGGCCTATGACGCGGCGCTGTGGCTGGACCGCGCGGGCCGGCCGGGCGATGCGCAGGTGTTCGCCGTGGCGGCCGCGAACCGGGGGCACCAGAAGGCCCGCGAGTTGCTCGACAACCTCCGGCGCGCGCCGCGCTGATCGGCGCGGCGTCACTGGGCCTTGGGCGCGCTGTCGGCGACGGCGGTCGCCGGTTCGACGACGCGTGCGGGCCCGGGCTGAGCGAAGTGGGGCGGGAGCGAGACGCGCGTCACGGGTCCGCCCGCGGGTTCGGCGCCGACGCGCAGGCGCGAGCGCCGGGGGCCGAGTTCGTCGTGGAGTTGGATCGTGGCGCGCGGCGACACATCGCCGACGGAATCGGCGGCGCGATCGTTCCGATGCGAGCGGACGCTGAGGATGTACCCCTGCTCGCGCAGCCACTGATTGCGGGCAAGTTCCAGCGTGCCGAGCGCGCCTCGACCGTCGATCCGCGTCCACGGGTCGATCGAAACGATGGCGTGTCCGGCGCGAGCGTAGATAACCCGATCGATCTCCGCGCTCGAGGCGCCGTAGGACGCGGCGCCCGGCTGGCCTCTCGTGGCCTGGCTCGTGGGCGTCGCGGATCCGACGGGTGTGCGCCCGATCCACGGGCGCCCAAGTTCGGGCCGGTCGGCGGGGCCGGCGCGTCCGGACGGCCACGGCGCGGTCGTGGCCAGGAGCGCGTCGCGCGCCTCGGTCGCGCCGACGATGGGGGGGATGGCGCCGGGCGAATAGGTCAAGGCCGCGATCACGGCGAGCGTGGTCAGCATCCGTTCATCTCTCCGGTTGTGCCCGCGCGAGGCGCCCGTGGGCGCACCGGCGGAGGTGTGGATTCCAACCGGAAGCATGCGCCGGGACCGGGCGGGGGCAACCCGCACGAGCAGGGAATCGGCAGGCGCGTCCGAGAATCAGGCGGTGGACGCGGCCATGGCCACGCCCGCCACGTAGGCGTTCAGCACGGCCCGCAGGTGCGCGCTGGCCAGGCGTTCGGAGCGGATGAACTCCCGCGCCCGCAGGCCCATCGCCCGCGCGCCGTCGAGGTCGGCCAGAAGTCGGCGCAGCGAACTCTCCCATGCCGGGCCCGAGCCCCCCGGCACGATGACGCCCGTCTGGCCGTCGACCGGCGCGTCGGCGTTGGGGTCCTCGCGGGCCACGACGGCCATTCCGGCGGCCATGGAGTCGAGCAGGATCGTGCGCCGCTCGCCGCGGGCCTCGGGCTGGATCAGCAAGTCCGCGCGGAGCGCCGGCTCGCGTCGGCCCTCGAGATTCTCAATGACTGAGAAACGCGGGAGGAGCCGCCCATGGTCGGCGGCCTTCCAGATCGAGTGGCTTGCCTGCACGAAGGCGTCGTCCACGAAGATGAACAGTTGCGGGAAGGCGTCCACCAGTCGTCCCAGCGCGCCGATGGCGGCCAGGCATGCCGACGTCTGCCGACCCGACCCGACCAGCACCGCGGTGATCGATTCCGCCGCGCGCGAGAACGCCGCGACCTCGCCCGGCACGTGGACGCCCCAGGGCGTGAGACGCACGTTGGCGCTGGGCATGGACGAGCGGAGCGCTCCGTCCATGGCGCTGTCGGGCGCCAGCCACACGAAGCGCTCCCGCGGGAAGCGCTCGTCTTTCCGGTGGGCCGCGTCCAAGCGGTGCGCGGCGCTCATCGCATCGTGCGACCAGACCTCCAGCGCCAGCACGGCGCCGGAGGCCTCGGCCAGGGCGCGCGCGGTGCGCCAGCAGCCGTCGCCGAAGGCGTGCACTACGTCGACGGGCCGGTCGTCGTGGCCGGAGGGCGTGAGGCCGAAGCGGGCGGATTTCTGCAGCAGCGCGCCCGCGCGGAGCGACGTGGGCGCCAGCGAGGGGCGGTCGTCGTACACCAGCATCGGCCCGAGGGCGTCATCCACCTCGGCGCGCTCATCGCCCGGCACGGCCCGCACGACGCGGCAGCCTTCATCGGTGAGCCCGACCTGCAGGCGCGCGAGCATGCCCTGCTCCCGCGTGGCGAACGATCGATCGGCCAGGAGGACGACGCGCATGGTTTCAGCGTACCCCTGGCGCGCCGCCGGCGCCGGCGAACCCCGCTCGAACCGCGATGCGCCGCCCCGGCGCGACCTCGCGCATCTCCGGCTCGCCCCAGCCCTCGCGCGGGCCCCACGCGCCGTCGGCGCCGCCGAGGGACTCGAGCCAGTCCGGGCCGGCGTGACGCGCCGGCGCGCCCAGCGCCGGCGAGGCCGCGACGAGCGAGCGCGTATAGGGGTGGCGCGGCGCGAGCAGCGTCTCCCGCGCCGGGCCGGTTTCGACGACGCGTCCGGCGACCATGACGACGACGGCGTCGGCGACCGCCGCCGCTACAGGCAGGGCGTGCGTGATGAAGAGCATCCCCATGCCCCGTTCCTCGCGCAGTTGAGCGAGCAGTTCGAGGATCTGCCGCTGCACGGTGACGTCGAGCGCCGTGGTGGGCTCGTCGGCGAGGATCCACTTCGCGCCGGCGACGAGCGCGGAGGCGATCAGGACGCGCTGCCGCTGGCCGCCGGAAAGTTCGTGCGGGTAGGCCAGCCGGCGGCGGGTGGGCTCGTCGACGCCGACGGAGGCCAAGGCGTCTAGGGCGGCGCGCCGGGCGTCGCGCCCCCGGAGGCCGGCGCGCTCGGCGCACTCCTCGATCTGCCGCCCGACGGTCATGACGGGGTTCAGCGCGGTCATCGGCTCCTGAAAGATCATGGCGATGCGTCGGCCCCGGACCGAACGCAGCACGCCCGTGTCCGCGCCCGTCAGGGCGGTCACGACGCCGTTCTCGGTCAGTTCGATCCGTCCGGCGTCGAGGCGCGACGCGCGGGGCGGGAGCAGGCCCAGCACGCTCATCGCCGTGACCGATTTGCCGCTGCCCGATTCGCCGACGAGCGCCGTGGCCCGGCCGGCCCGGACCTCCATGGACGCGCCGTGCACCACCCGCCGCCACGCCCCGCCGTCGCGGAACGACACGCTCAGTCCGTCGATCGTGAGGCGATCCTCGTTCAAGTCGACCGCCCCCTCCGTGAGCGGCGCGGGTCCATCGCCTCGCGCAGGCCCTCACCCAGGAAGTTCAGCGCGATCAGCGTCGCGCCCAGCGCCAGGCACGGAAAAAGCAGCAGCCACCAGCGCGCGCGGAACGTGTTCAACTCGCTGAGGCCGTCCGCCGCCATGTTGCCCCACGAGGGCAGCGGCGGCGAGACGCCGATGCCCAGGAACGAGAGGAACGACTCCTGCAGGATCGCCTGCGGCGCCGTGAGCGTCGCGTACACCACGATCGGGCCGGTCAGGTTCGGCAGCAGGTGGCGCAGGAAGATCGTCCGCCGCGGCGTCCCCATCGCGCGGGCCGCCTCCACGAAGGGCCTGGCCTTGAGGCTCATCGTCTGGCCCCGGACCACCCGCGCCATCGTCAGCCACGAGACGCCGCCGATCGCCACCAGCAGCGTCGCGATGTTGACCCACGCTCGCTGGCGGTCGATCGCGTCCACCGAGGCGCCCGCCGCCAGGCGCGCAGCCATCGCGCGGTCCGCGAGCGCGTCCGCCGCGACGGCCAGCAGCACGACCAGCAGGATGTACGGCAAACCGTAGAGCACGTCCACCACGCGCATCATCACCGCGTCCACGCGTCCGCCGGCGTACCCGGCGATCATGCCGTAGGCGGTCCCGATCACCACGCTGATGAGCGCCGCGGAAAGTCCGATTCCCAACGACACGGCGCCCCCGAGCAGGAGGCGCGTGAGGACGTCGCGGCCGAGCGCGTCGGTCCCGAGCGGGTGGCGCTGCGCGGCGTGCTCCGCAGCGGCTCGTTCGTCGTCTTGGTGGGGGGCCCACGAGGGCGGGAGCCGCGCCGCGTCGAGTTCGCTCCACGCGAAGCGCGCGGTGCGGGAGCCCTCGGCCTGGCCCAGTGTCCAAGGAAGACTCCCGAAGCAGGCGAGCGCCATCATCGCCAGCAAGCCGGCGCCCAGCAGCGCGCCGATCGACAACCGCGCCCCGCGCCGCGTGGGCCGGGGCGCGCCGACGCCCTCCCTGGCATCCGCGCGGTGCATGGGCCGACAGCATACCCGCAAGCAAAAACGCCGCGGCGGGGCGCACCATGCGCCCCGCCGCGGAAGGACGACCTTGGTCCGCGAACCCTTCCGGTCAGATTTCGTCCCGGACCTTGCGGCGCAAACGGGGCTCGGCGGGCTCGCCGGGAGCCCGGGGCTGCATGACCGGCGCCTGCTCAAGGCGCTGGAGCAGTTCGTCCAGGCGCTTGGCGATCATCTCCTGCGGATCGGCGCGGGCGGCGGCCAGTTCGGCCTCCATGCGGGCGATCCGCTCCTTCATGGCCGCGAGTTCGCGCTCGCGATCGGCCAGCGTCGCCGCGACGCGTTCGGGCACGAGTTGCTCGATCGCGGCGCGGGCCTCGGCTTGGGCGGCGACGTCGGCGGCGCGCCGGGCACGGACGAAATCCATGGCCGCCTGCCGGATCTCCAGTTCGGAACTCACCGCGCGCAGCCGCTCCTGCAGCGCCGCGGGGTCCTCCTTCGCCACGCGCTCCAGTTCCTGCATGCGACGCTGCACGTCGCGGAGCAGAAACTCGGCGGCTTGCGGGTGATCGGACTCGAGCCGGTCCAGTTGGGCCGCGACGCGGGGCGTGTTGGCGGCCAAGAACGACTCCAGCGCCCGTCGCTGCTCATCCGTCAGGGGCTCGCCGGCGTTGAAGCGATCGCGCAGCATCATGCCCTCGTGCGCCGGGCCGCCGGGGCCGCGGCGGATGGCCGGTCCGCCTTCCTCGCCCTTGGGCCCAAAGCCCTCCGGGGGCCCGCCATGGGCGCGGGGCATCGCCTCGACGCGACGCTCCATGGTCGGGCGGAGGAGTTCGAAGACGTCCTCCGGGGCGCCGCCCTTGTTGAGTTGCTCCACGGCGTTCCGGACGCGCGCGGTCTCCAACTCCAACTCCACAAGCCGGCGCGTCAGGCGCTCACGCAGCACGGCCGGGTCGAAGTCGGCGCGCCGCTCGATGCGCCCTTCCACCGCCTTGTCCTGCGGCGCCGGCGTCGAGTCCGCCTGCGCGACCGCAACAGAGGCGCTCAGCGCCATGCCAGTCACGCCCGCAAGCAGCCATCCCAAACGGTTCAGGTCCTTCACAGCGAATCCCCTTCCATCGAAAGCAGGTCGTCCAGCGTCCAGTCCTCGGCAGAACGCGGGTCAAACCCCGCGATTGCAAAGAACAGATCGTCCATCGTCGCTTCCCGATCGCCCAGCGGGCTCTCGCTCAGCCACTCCTGCACCGCGGCCAAGGCCGCGCCGTCGGCGCTTTCCACCGCGACGGGCGCCGGAGCAGGCGTCCGCGGCCCTCCGGTCAGCCACGCCGCCGCCACCGCGCCGATGCCCACCAGCGCCGCCGCGACGCTCAGGCGCACCCGCGCCCAGCCGACCCGCGCGACGACCGTCGGACGCTCCGCGCCGTGCAGGGCCTCCACAGAAGACGCGAACACGCGCGCCTCCAGCCCTAGCGGCGCCCCCGCGCGTTCCGCCGCGCCCAGGCGCTCCAGCGCCCGCTCCAGTTCGCAGCGGGGTTCATTGGCTCCGTTCATGACGCACGCTCCTTATCCGCAGTGATCAGCATGTCCCTCAGTTTCGCCAGCGCCCGGTGGTGCCTGGCCAGGACTGTTCCCAGCGGCTCGCCCAGCAGCGCGGCGATCTCCTTGAATCCCATCCCCGCGTGATGCCTCAGTTCCAGCACGTCCCGATCCGCGTCCCCGAGCGTCTCCATCGCCCGGCGCAGCCCCGTCAGTTCCTCCGCGGCTCCATCCGGTGCACTCACCGGCGCTTCGCGCCAATCGGCACGACCTTCGAGCCCCGCCGAGCCCATTTCGCCCGCGCGTCGCTTGTTCCGGCGCACCTCGTCGCGGACCCTGTTCATCGCCACGCGGAACAGCCACGACTCAAACCTCCCCCGCTCGATGTATTCTCCAGTCCGCACGTGCGCCGCCACCGTGGCGAACACCGACTGCGTGACCTCTTCCGCCACGTGCTCCCGAAGCCGGCGCGACCTGGCCAGCGCGAACACCCGGCGCGCGTACCGCTCGACAATCTCACGCCAGGCGCTCTCATCGCCCGCCGCCGCCCGGGACAGCATGTCCTCCACGCCCGCCGACTCGCCGGCCCCCGCCCGGCGCGCAGCCGCCCCCAGAGCCGCGGCCTCCCGGTCCGCGCTCAAACCGGCCGCCCCGATGGGCCCCAGAGGATGGGTCACTAGGCGCATGCCTCCAGATCAACGCCGCAGGGCCCAAGCCATTGCGGGAGGCCACGCGGCCGAAGGGAACAGCCCTCCAAAGGCCGCCAAGCCCCCTCAACCGTACGCTCCGACCCTTCGCCCCCCCGCCCCGAGCCCGAACCCGCGGGCTTGCCCGGCGGGTCCGCGCCTGCTACTTTTCCTCCCCCCGCGGCCCGCCGCGGGCGTAGGGCAGTTAGCTCAGTTGGTAGAGCACGGCACTGAAAATGCCGGGGTCCCCGGTTCAAGTCCGGGACTGCCCATTCTTCCGGTCCGGGGCCCATCGACCGATTCATTATCAAGGTTGCGGCCTGCACAGCGGGCATTCTCGGGCTGTCCGCGCGGGCTCCATAAGAGCGGCGCCACCGCATTTCCAGCCCACCCTTGGCGGATCTGAGCCATAGGCGGGGCTCGTCACGTTCGTTCGCTCGGTCGCCGATGGAAGGCTCAGCGTTCGTTCCTCCCTCGTCCGTCTTGTGGTGGCTCTGCCCATGCCGCCTCTGAATGTCCCAAGCCACGGCAGGACCGCCGCCGGCATCCGGCACGGCGCCGCGCGCGCCGAGGCGCGGGCCGATCGTGCGCTGGGCGCGGCGTCGCTGCGTCTGGAGGCCGGAGGGGCGCTCTCGCTTGAGCCCATCCCCCGCACGAGGATGAACCTGGGCATCTGGGTGGGCCTTGTCGCGGTGGGGGCATGGGCTTGGTTCGCGGCGCCCACCGGCGATCCCGCTGACGTCCGGGGGATGATGTTCGGTCAGACGGCGGTGGGCCTGAGCGCCGCGGCGCTGACGTGGGTGTCGCTCGGGCTGCTGGGCGCGTTCCGCTGGCTCGGCGCGCGCTACGCGCTGGCGGGCTTCCTCACGCTCTCGCTGGCGCTGTTGATCGCGCACCGCACGAATCGGCAGCAGGCCGAGCGGACCGAGCGTCAGGTCGGCGCGTCGCTGAGCGCCTTCGCGTCGATGTTCGCTTCGGACCTGGAAGCGGCGGAGCATTGGCGCATCGGTCTGGACACGTCCCCGGACGATCCCCGCTACCTGGGATTGATCGAGGCACAAAAGCGCTGGGTGAGGTCCAATCCGGAGATTGCAGATGTCTACACGATGCGCCTGACGCCCGACGGGCGCGTCGTGCTGGTCGTGGACTCCGAAACGGACTACGACCGTAACGGCGTCTTCACCGGGAAGCGCGAATCCCGAACCCCGATCGGGGAGGAGTACGCCGAGCCCACGGCGTCGATGCTCGGCGCGCTCTCGGGCGTGGCTCAAGTGGACGAGGAGGTCTCGATCGACCGCTGGGGCGCGTGGGTCTCGGCGTGCCACCCGCTGCGCGACCCCTCCGGCATCGTCGAGGGCATCGTCGGCGTCGATTTCAGCGCGAGCCGGTGGCTCGCGCCGAGCATCGCCGCGCGACAAGCGGCGGCTTCGGAGAGCGCCGTCTTCATCTCCCTCGCCGGCGCGGGGCTCCTGACGCTGGCGCTCACCCGGCGCGCGGCGGCCGTGCGCGGCGCTTCCGCGGCGGCGTTGCGCGAACAGCAGCGCGAACTGGAGCGAGCGACGGCGGCGGCGGATCGCGCCAATCAGGCCAAGAGCCGCTTCCTGGCCAACATGAGCCATGAGATCCGCACGCCTCTCACCGCGATCATGGGGTTCACCGACGTTCTGCTCGAAGACCCCTCGGTGGCCGCCTCCCCCGATCGCGTGCAGACCGTTGAGACCATCCGCAACGCCGGCCAGCACCTGCTCATGATCATCAACGACATCCTCGATCTGTCCAAGATCGAGTCGGACCGGATGTCCATCGAGCGCGTCGAAACCCAACTCGCCGCGCTGCTGCAGGAAGCTCGCCGGCTCATGCTCCCGCCCGCCCGGGCCAAGGGCGTGGCGCTCGCCGTGACGCTCGGCGGACCGATCCCGGCGGCCATCGTCAGCGATCCCACGCGCCTGCGCCAGATCCTCATGAACCTCATCGGCAACGCCGTGAAGTTCACCGACTCCGGCTCCGTCGAGGTGCGCGTCCGCACCGAATCCCGCGACGAGGATCTCCGCCTGCTCATCGACGTCGAAGACACGGGCGTGGGCATGTCAACGGAACAAGCCGAGCGACTCTTCAAGGCGTTCGGGCAGGCCGACGAGACCGTCACGCGCCGTCACGGCGGCACGGGGCTCGGTCTGACCATCTGCCGCCGCCTCGCCGGGTTGATGGGCGGGAAAGTCTGGCTCTCCCGAACCGAGCCCGGACGCGGATCTTGCTTCTCGGTCGATCTGCCGCTCGAGCCGACCGCGGAGGCGCCCTGGATCGACACCATCGACGGCTGGGGCGTGGCCGGCGCCGGGAGCGCCGCGAACGCCAGTGTGAAGTCCCTGCGCGGACGCATCCTCCTCGCCGAGGACGGCGCCGACAACCAGCGGCTCATCGCCCACCACCTGCGCCGCGCCGGGGCGACGGTGGACATCGCCGAGCACGGCGGCGCGGCGCTGGAGAAGATCGCCGACGCCGAGCGGCGTGGATCGCCCTACGACCTCCTGCTCACCGACATGCAGATGCCCATGATGGACGGCTACGCGCTGGCGCGGACCCTGCGCTCGCGGGGATCGACGATGCCCATCGTGGCGCTGACGGCCCACGCCATGGCCGAAGACCGCGCCCGCTGCTCCGAAGCCGGCTGCGACGACTACACCACCAAGCCCATCAACCGCGCCGAACTGATCTCGATCTGCGCCCAGTGGATCGGACGAAGCAGCGCCAGGCCCGCCCGCGCAGCGTGAGCGACGGCGGCGCGGCTAGGCTTCCCCGTGCAATGCCGCCCGTTTCTCGCCGGCGCCTTCGCTCTGGCCGGAGCCACGCTCGCCGGCTGCGCCGAGCCGTACGTTCTGCACGCGCGCCTGACCGATCCGGTGTTTCAGGAGCGGGCCGCCGCGGAGTTTGAGCCGGGGATGAACCTCGCGGAGGTCGAATCCCGCCTCGACGCGCTCCGGCAGGGCCCCGATCAGCGCCTGTGGTATCCGCCGACGCCGACCAGGGGCCCGACGCTGCTGGCGCGCTTCTTCGAGCCCGGCGGATTCTGGGTGCGTTCCGAAGATGCGCTCGTGCAATGGGTCGATCTCGCGTTCGAGTTTGAAAGTAACCCTCAAGACGCTGGCGCGACGGTGCGGTCGATCTGGATGTTCCGCGACAAGGCGCGCTACTTCCAAGGCGGCCCGGCCTACGGCCCGCGCCGGCCGGCGATGGCGCCGCTGCGACGATGGCCCGCCCCGCCGCCGCCCCCCGTGGACCCCTATCAGGACGCATGGCCCATCCGGCCCGCCCATCTCGACGAGCGAGCGCCGGATCGTTAACGTCACATCGCGCGCCGGCCCCGTGGCGGAATGGGATACGCAGCGGACTTAAAATCCGCGGCCCCGAAAGGGGCGTGTGGGTTCAACTCCCACCGGGGCCATTCGACCGACTCCGCGATCAATCACACGGCTGATTGAACCTGCTGAGGACCTCGTTCAGATCGGAGAAGCCGACGAGCCCGTCGGCGTCGATGTCGACGGCGGCGTCGTAGAGCGCCTGACCCTGCACAGCATTGAAGCGGCTGATGATCGCGTTCAGGTCGGCGAAGCCGATGAACTCGTCGCCGTCGATGTCGGGGTGGCAGGGCTCGGGGACGTTCTGCTCCAGGAACTCCATCGTCGCCGCGCTGGGGCAGCCCTCGGACTCCATTCCTGCGCCCCGCTGGTTGGGCCCGAGCGTGATCTCGTACCGGAGATTGGCCCAGTCGTTGAACCCGATCAGCGGTTCGCCGGGAGAGGGCGACCCCGTCCCGGGAACGTTGGCGCCCGGGCCGATGAAGTTGAGGTCCGCGGCCACAACGCCCGCGACGGCGCCGTTGCCGTTGAAGTCCGTCCCCCGACCGGACAACTTCACCAGGCGAAACGACCTCGCATTCGCCGGCCCCACGCCGAACGGCATCGACACGCCGCGCGAGAACTCAGAGTCGATGCCGGTCTGCTCGACCAGCGCGTTCTCATCGAGGACGCCCAAGGGCTCCCTCGAGAAGTCCAGCCGCCAGAAGCGGAGGCTCCAAGCCTTGGGAATCACAAGAGCGTAATTCATCACGCTGACGTAGTTGGGCTTGCCGTGCATGTTTTCAAAGCCGCCGTGGCGGAGGTCCAGCGTGTGGCCGAGTTCGTGCATGAAGATGCCCGCGACTTCGTCCGCGTCGCGCACGCCGTTGCGGAAGCGCGCCGGGCCCAGGTCGATGAGGAAGTCGTTGCCGGGCAGCTCGGCCTTGCCGACGTACTCGTTCTGCGGCTGGAAAAACTGGAGGCCGTCGTACACGATGCAGTAGCGGAACGCCTTGGCCTTGGCGCCCAGCCGGGCCGCGGCGTCGGGGCCCTGGCGCTCCTCCATCGTGCCAAACCGCTGCGCCTTAATGGTGTCGAAGTTCTCCGGGAAGTTGCTCCCGAACACCACGGAGTTGGGCAGAGGTAGATCAAACTCATCCTTGACGACGTGCAGGCGGATGCCGGTGGAGTTGTCGATGTTGACGACCGGGGCCTGGTCGAACGCGAACACCACGCGCGCGATGGCCTCGTCCGTGAGCGGGAATGTCCCGCCGTCCACCTCGACATACAGGTCCTTCCGCGCCGGGTTGGCGCCGGGCAGCAGATACCGCTGCTCAGCGCCCTCGCTGTCGGTGTAGGGGATGCCGTTGACCTCCCAATCGTCCAAGAGGCCATCGCCGTCCGAATCCACATCCTTCGGAGGTCCTACCCTGATCTTGCAGCGGAACAGGCGCGAGGCGTTGGTGGTCGGTTCGCGGCCGAAGCCCAGGATCCAGCCCTCCTCGCTCGCGGCGGAGATCGAGAAGACGGTCGGCCGGAATCCAAGGAACGGCTCCAGAAGGTCAGGCATAAAGATGCGATGCTCGCCGTTCAACACCCAGTTCTGCACGTCGAAACTCGGCGCGTTGGAGTCGCGCCCGATGACCTTGCCGTCCAAGGTGACGGCGTAGGCGTCGGACACTGTGGCGCCCGGGACGAGGGGGATCACCCGCCCTACGCCGTCGTGATACGCGAAAGACCTGGCGATCGAGCCGGCGAACTGGAGCCGTCCGGCGAAACTCCCCACTTTGCTGACGCGATTGATGCGGAAGAACGATGTGCCCCCGAAGGTTCCAAGGTTCACCAAAGCGCCGCCCTGCTCTTTGGCGAAAAACCCATCGTCTGCGTTGATGCTCGTTCCGAAGAGCCGTCCCGTGTCGTCAACGCCCGCCGGGCGGAAATGCAGGTCCAGCACCGACAGCGTCCCGCTGTCGATCCGGAAGCCGTGGTTGCTGTTCGAGTCGGGGTCGTTGAAGTAGTTGAAGAACCTGCCGACGATGGTCCCGGCGTTGTTGAGTCCGTTCCACTCAGCCTTCAGTGTGCCCAGTTGCAATGGCCCGAACGCCTCCACTCGAAAGCCCGCGTCATATGCGCCCTTGTCGCTGTTGCAGAAGGCGTAGCCCACCACCGCGCCTTCATCGTTGATCCCCCGGGGCGCCGTCTGCACAGCGCCTTCGCACATGGGCGCCGAGGGCTCGTTGACGGCGCCCTCGATCCAGATAAACAAGCCGCCGGAAGTCCTCCGTCCCACAAAGTCGCCGTTGTTGTTGATGAAGAACGGCCCGAGCAAACCAGCCGGCGCGAACTCCGGGAACCAATCGAAGGACTCCACCTCGATGGTCGGCGTCCCGGCCCGCGCAGCGCCGCAAAGCGTCAGCGTTGCGGCGCCGATTCCCACCACGAAATTCAACCGACAAATGAACCTACGCGTCATTGCGAACCCTCCTAGCCGCGGCGGACGGACACCGAAACCGACGTCGCCGCCTCCGCCACGGTAGCGGCGGGCGGCACGCCCGCAAGGGTCACCAAGCGCGGAATGTTGAGATCTCGCCGCATCAACGGTCCGAGAA
>JACVCK010000252.1 GCA_016742055.1 Phycisphaerales bacterium | reverse complement strand
CCACAGCGCTACACCGCTAACCCCCCCCCCCCGCCACCGGCGCAACCCCCGTACACTGCGCCCCCTGCCGCCGATGGACCCAGTGCAGCCGCTCCCCCCCCCCCCCCACCGCCACAAGCGCAGGGAGCGTCCCCGCCCAAAACACGGCCATCGTCAGCGCGCCCAGCGCCGCATCCCCAGCGCCCGCCGCCGTGATCACAAAGGCGTACAGCCACCCGCAAGGCAGCAGCGTCGTGAGCAGGCCGATCAGCGCCGCACGAACGACCGGCGGACGCGACGACGCGGCCCGATGCCCCTTCTCCAGCGCCCGCGTCATCGCCCGAGGAAGGCGCAGCCGCCCCACGCGCACGCCCCGCAGTCGAAGCAGCGTCGCCACCCCGAACCCGACCATCATCGCGCCGGCCAGCGCCGCCGCCAGGCGCTGCAGGCCGACCATCTCCCCCGCCAGGTCCAGCGCCCCGCCGAGCAGCCCAGCCGCGCCGCCCAGCGCCGTGTATGTGACCAGCCGCCCGCCGTTGTACGCCGCGTGCAGCGCCCACTCCGGGGGCCGCTTCTCCGCGGGCGCGCCGACAGCGAACGCGACGAACGCCCCGCACATGCCCGCGCAGTGCAGCGAGCCTAGCAGCGACGCCGCGAACACCGCTCCAATCAACGCGATCATCTCTTGACGCCCTCCGGCCGCGCGACGTTCGCGCGCACCATCGCGACGAACACATCCGGCCCCCGCGCCGCCCGGATGCGGAACTCCCACGCCCCGGGCCTCGTGAAGTCGCCGGCCATCTCGTAGACGCCGCCCGCCGCCGGCGCCGCCTCGACGCGCCGCACGTCCGACGCCCGCGCATTGTGGAACGCCTCCACCGACACCGCCGCTCCCTCGACCGGCGACCCGCCGCGATCCACCAACTCGATCCGCGCCGACTCCCCCCCTCTCGCGACGCTCACCGCGACGCTCCAGCCCAGCGCCTCGCTCTTCCTCCTCTCCGCCGCCGACTCGTCCCATCGCACGGCCTTGTCGTAGTAGTCCTCCTCGATCGCGAACGACGGGTCGCTGTGCGCGTGGTGCACCAGCGCCACGGCGCCGGTCAGGCTCGTCAGCACGGTGACGCCGACGATCGCCGGCCCGAGAAGCCAGGAATAGCGGCTCATGACGGTCCTTTCGCGCCGGGCGTGCGGTTCACAGGCCCCAGCGCATGGAACTTCAGGTCCTCAGCAAGGCCCGTGTCGGTCTCTACGCGGATCAGCACATCGCGGGCGCCCCGCGCGCTCATTGACCCACGCGCCATCGTGATCGTCAGCGGAAACGTCCTCGACTCGCCCGGTTCCAGCCGAACCGGGTTCGCCTCCGCCGTGACGCCGACGCCCTCCGAAGGCGACGACACGGTGAACGTCGCCTCTACATCCTTGCGGTTCACCAGGCGCAAGCGGATCGCGTTCGCCACATCGCCCGACGGAGTCTCATAGAACGGCGCGCCGATCCGAGGCAGCACGGCCACCTCCGCGACAGGGCGCGTCGCCAGCAGCACGGTCATCAGGCCGAACAGCCCCGCCCACACCGACAGATAGATCACCAGCCGCGGCCTCAGGACCCGCGCCCGCTCGCCCGCCATCCGGGCCTGAGACGAGTACCGGATCAGCCCCCGCTCGCGCCCCACCTTGTCCATCACCGCGTCGCACGCGTCGATGCACTGCGCGCAGCCGATGCACTCCATCTGCAGGCCCTCGCGGATGTCGATGCCCGTCGGGCACGTGGTCACGCACATCCGGCAGTCGATGCAGTCGCCCCGCCGGTCAGCGTCCGGCAGAATGTCGAGCGACACCGTCAGCCCTTCCTCCGAAGCGGCGGGAGAGCGAGGCGCTCGCTTCTTCGCCCCGCGCGGCTCGCCGCGACGGACGTCGTAACTCACGATCAGCGACTTGCGGTCCAGCAGGGCCGCCTGCATCCGCCCGTACGGGCAGGCGATCAGGCACGTCTGCTCCCGGAAATAGCCGAAGTCGAACGTCATCAGCCCCAGCGTCGCCGCCATCACCAGGAACGCGCCGGGATGCTCCAGCGGCGACTGACGCACCCACTTCCACAGCGTCTCCACGCCCACGAAGTACGCCAGCGCCAGGTGCGCGATGTAGAGCGTCACGAGGAAGAACGTGATGTGCTTGAGCGTCTTGCGCACGCCCGCGGCGCCGCGGACCTTCTGCTTCTTGCCCGGCTCGCCGTCAAAGAATCGCTCGATCGGCCGGTACAGGAACTCCATGTACACCGTCTGCGGGCACGCCCAGCCGCACCAGATCCGCCCGAACAGCGCCGTCACCGCGAAGATGCCCACGAACACCGAGCCGATCAGGAGCGCGAAGATCGGCGTGTCTGTCGGCAGCAGCGTCTGGCCGAAGAAGTGGAACTTGCGGTTCGGCAGGTCGATCAGCAGCGCCGGCCTGCCGCCCACGCGGATGTACGGCAGCGTCGCGAAGAGCGCGATCAGCGCCCTGGCTCTTATTCACATCTCCCGAGCCACCAGACGGAA
>JACVCK010000044.1 GCA_016742055.1 Phycisphaerales bacterium | reverse complement strand
CTCCCAATGACTCCCCAAGAGCCCGTTCCCAACGCATCGCACCCAACGGGCCAGCAAGCAGAAGTGAAGGGAGCAACCCAATGGCCGGCATCGTCAAGACAGTCGTTCGCTTCGGAGTGATCGCCGGGCTGGGCACGGGCGTGGCCGTCCTGGTCGCCGGGCCGGAGCGCGTCGCAGCCGTCGCGTCCTCCGCCCGCGACAAGGCGCTCTCCTGCATCGACTCCCACATCGACGACCCCACCATCATCCGCGCCCAACTCCGCGCCATCGAGGCCAAGTACCCCCAGCGCATCGCCGACGTTCGCGGCGACCTGGCGGAACTGAAGGAGCAGATGCGCCAGATCGATCGTGAGAAGTCCGTCTCCGAGCGCGTCGTCGCCCTCGCCGACACCGACCTCGTCAAACTCAAGGACATGCTCGCCCGCGCCGAGGCGGCCCGCTCCTCGAGCGGCCCCGGACGCGCCGTGCTCGTGTCATTCAACAACCAGGACCTCCCGCTGGAGCAGGCGTACAGCCGCGCCACGCAGATCTCCCAAACCAAGTCCGCCTACGCCGCACGAGCCGCGGACGCCGACCGCACGCTCGCCTACCTCGACCAGCAGGCCGAGCGCCTCCAGCAACTCCTGACCAAACTCGAAGGCGAGCACGCCGACTTCCAGACGCAACTCTGGCAACTCGACCACCAGGTGGACGCGATCGCCCGCAACGACCGCCTCCTGGACATGCTCGAAAAGCGCCAGAAAATGATCGACGACCGCAGCCGCTACGAGGTCGTGAGTCTCGAACAGGTCAACAGCCGACTGGCGCAGATCCGCACGAAGCAGGAAGCGCAGTTCGAGGCGCTCGACAAGGCCGCGGACCGCCTGAACTACGAAGACGTCGCGGCCCAGCAGGTCGAGGCCGAGAAGGCCGCCAAGGCCCAGTTCGAGCGGTCCCTCCAGACCGCCCCGTCCGCCCCCGCCCCGATCCTCATCGGTCCCGATGATGGCTCCGAGGACGCGGCCAAGCCGGCCCCCTCCGTCGCCTCCTCAGAACCCGTCCGCATCCGCTGAACCCCGAAACCGGTACCACAGGGCGTCGACCCTGCGACGCCTTCGCAAAGCACGCTCTACAGACATCCACCACCTCCGCAAGCCGCCGCGGCCCCGCAAGGACCGCGGCGGCGAGCTTTTTGGCCCGCCCCGCTCCGCCCATATCCTGTTTGCCTCGTTCCGACCTCCCCCCGCTCACCCTCGGAGCCGCGCATGACGCTCGTTCAGAGGTTCGCCGCCCTCGCCGCCCTCGCCGTCGCCTTCCTGAGCCCCAGCGCCCGCGCGCAGCACGACCACGCCGGGCACGATCACGATCACGATCACGACCACGCCCAGCCCGCGGCGATGGAGGTCGCGCCCTCCGATGTCGAGCCCCCCGCCACGCCCGCCGGCGAGCGCCTGCGCTGGCTCGTCGAGGGCTTCGACGGCGACGGCGAGATCACCGTGGACGGCTTGTTCACCGACGAGTTCTTCCAGGCCGTGCCCGCCGACCAACTCGCGCGCGTCCTGAACAACTTCCGCGTCGGCTCGCGTGGCTTCGCGCTGCGCCGGATCAACGAGGAGAGCCCGCACCGCCTGGTGGCCGTGGCGCAGGCCAGGGCGGACGGCTCGATGTGGCGGATGGTCGTCGGCACGCAGGCCGAGCCGCCCCACCTGATCGACGCGCTGTTCTTCCAGCCCGCGCCCGACGAGGCGATGGGCCCGCTGGAGAACTGGGAGCAGGCCGACGCGACCCTCCGCGAGGTGGCGCCGCAGAGTTCGCTGGTGATCTTCCGACTGACGCCCGAGGGCGAACTCGCGCCGGTCCACCGGTTCAACCCCGACGAGCGCCTGGCGATCGGTTCGACGTTCAAGTTGTGGGTCCTGGGCGCGCTGGCCGAGAGCATCCGCGCCGGGGAGCACGCCTGGTCGGACAACCTGATGATCGAGGATGCGCACCGCTCGCTGCCCTCGGGCGTGATGCAGGACCTGGCCCACGGCGCCGAGCGGCCGATCGAGGAGTTCGCGCGGCAGATGATCTCCATCAGCGACAACACCGCGACCGACCACCTCCTGTCGCTGGTCGGGAGGGAGCGGGTGGAGGCGTTCATGCGCCCCACGGTCGCGGCGCCCGAACGCAACCTGCCGTTCCTCGCCACGCGCGAGATTTTCCTGCTGAAACTCAGCGAGGACGAGACGCTCATGCAGCGCTACGCCTCCGCGGACGTGGAGGGCCGCCGGCGCATCCTCGAGGAGGAGGTCGCGGGCAAGGCGCCGAACATCATGATGGCCGGCGGCTGGACCGGGCCGCGCGCCATCGACTCGATCGAATGGTTCGCCACCGGGCCGGAGTTGTGCCGCCTGCTGGTCCGGCTGTGGAGGATGTCCGACGAGGACGGCCTGGAGCCGATGCGCGGCGTGCTGGGCCTGAACAACGGCCTGGGCCTGAGCGATGAGAAGTGGACTCGGACCGCGTTCAAGGGCGGCTCGGAGCCGGGCGTGATGAGTCTGACGTGGGTTCTGCAGCGCGCGGCGCAGCCGGGCGAGGTGGAGGGGCCGATCTTCGCCGTGAGCATGACGGCCAACAATCCGGGCGCGATGCTGGACGACATGCGCCTGGTCGGCCTCGCGCAGCGGATCATGGAGCGGCTGGAGAAGCAGCCCTGAGCGCGGGGCTCAGGCCAGCCGGCGCTCCAGCGCCTCCTTGACCAGTTTCGCGTCGGCCTGGCCCTTGCTCTCCTTCATGACGGCGCCGACCAGCGCGCCGATGGCCGTGGTCTTGCCGCCCTTGTAGGCCTCCACCGACTTCGCGTTGGCGGGATTGGCCAGCACGGCGTCCACCCATTTGTCCACGGCGCCGGGGTCGCTGACCTGGATCAGCCCGCGCTCCCGGGCGATCGTCTCCGGATCGGCGCCGGCCGGGCCGTCGCAGAGCAGGCCGAAGAGTTCGTCCATGGCGCTCGAGCCGATCTTGCCATCCTCGCGCAGTTGGAGCAGCGCCGCGACCTGCGCGGGCGCGGGGCCCAGACGGCTGAAGATCACGCCCCGCTCGTTGGCGCGCTTGGCGCCGCTCTGGAGCAGCACGTTCGCGGCCTTCTTGCCGGCGCCGTCGCGCAGGACGCCCCGCGCGGCGAGTTCCTCGACGCACGCCTCGAAGTAGTCGCTGTTGGCGCGCTCGTCGTTCAGCGCCGCGGCCTCCTTGGCGCTCAGTGCGTACTCCTCCCGGTGCCTCCGCTCGCGCACGTGGGGCAGTTCGGGCAGGGCGGCGCGGACGCTCTCGCGCCAGCGCTCGTCGATGTTCACGGGCACAAGGTCGGGATCGGGGAAGTAGCGGTACTCGTGGGCGTCTTCCTTCTCGCGCTGCACGACGGTGCAGCCCCGGGCTTCGTCCCAGCCCCGCGTGGTCTTGGCGCCCGGGCCCATGACGCGCCCGTCCTCCATCCAGCGCCGGGGCTGGTCCATCTGCTCGAACTCGATCGCGCCCTTCACGGCGCGGAACGAGTTGAGGTTCTTGATCTCGACGACCGGGGTCTTGATCAGGCGCCCGTCGTCCAGTTCCATGTGCAGGTTGATGTTGGGCTCGAAGCGCATGTGGCCCTTCTGCATCACGCCCTCGGTGACGCCGAGCCAGCGGCAGATGTGGCGCAGGAGTTGGGCGAACCGCACGACCTCGTCCGCGGAGCGGAAGTCCGGCTGCGTGACAATCTCCAGGAGCGGCGTGCCCGCGCGGTTGTAGTCCACGATGGAGAAGTCGATCGCCCGCCCGCCCGGCGCCTCGTGCAGGAGTTTGCCCGCGTCTTCCTCGAGGTGCGCGCGGATGATGCCCACGCGCTTGGGCGCGGGCTCGCCGCCGGGGGCGCCCGGCTCGCCGATGGGCGCATCGACGGCGCCGTCGAAACAGATCGGCAGGTCGTACTGGCTGATCTGGTAGGCCTTGGGCAGGTCGGGGTAGAAGTAGTTCTTGCGGTCCCACTTGGTGTGCTCGGCGACCTGGCAGCCCAGCGCCAGCCCGACCGACATCGCCATGTCCAGCGCCGCCTTGTTCATCACCGGCAGCGCCCCGGGCAGGCCCAGGACCACCGGGTCGATCAGCGTGTTGGGCTCGGCGTCGCCAAACTCCGGGCACGCGGGGTTGGGCGCGCGGCAGAACATCTTGGAGCGCGTCGCCAGTTCGACGTGAACCTCCAGTCCCACCAGCAGCGTCGATCGAACGACCTTCGTCATCGCGTTCCCCTCGCCCTCTTAGACCTCGACCTGCTCGAACCGCACGCCCACCGCCGCGCCGTTCTCAACGTGCCGCGCAAAGAACGCGTCCACGTGGTCCAGCCCCGTGACCCGTCGCACCGACGCCGCGGCCCGGACCAGATCGGCCCTCTGCACCAACTCCATCCGCCGGTCCTTCAGGTCCAGCCGTGCGGAGTAGAACGCGCAGCCCTGGTGCCCGATCAGCACGATCCGCTTGAGTTCGTGCACCTCGACCAGGAACTTGAGTTCGTCGATGACGCCGTGTTCCTCCAAGTGCGCCTGCGGGTGCCCGGCCAGGCACGCCGCGCCACCGGGCAGCGCCACGCGGTCGTACCGCGGCAGCATCAGGCCGTTCTGGAGGAAGTCGTCGAAGTGCTCGCCGACGCGCCCGTCGGAGCAGTAGATGGCCGCGGCCCGGATGCGCGACTGCTCGTACGCGATCCGGCTCTCAAACACGCCCCGCGGGGTCGAAGGGTCTTGCGGCATGGGCGGGGATTGTATGGGGCGGGGCCGGTTTCGTCCGCCGAAGCAACCCGGGGCCCACCCGGTTCGTATCCTCGACAGTGCGTCCAGCGTGGGGGTTGGACCTTGTTCCGGAGCCCAGATTCTGCATCAGGAGATCGAGCGATGCGTCACTTCATGACCGGCGGCGTGGCGGCATTCCTTCTGGCGACAGGCGCGGGCGCGGCCGAACCGTGCGAGGCGCCGCGGACCACCGCGTGGGCGAAGCATGTCATCCCGCTCGCCTCGGCTCCTGCCTACGAGGGCTTCGGCACTCTTCTGAGCGCCAATCACGCCTGGGTCGCGGCGGGAGACGTGGACGCGGACGGCCACGACGACATCGTGTTCGCGGCGCCCGACTGCACGCGGTTCGACTGTTTCGAGTCCGCCGGCGCCGGCGGACCGGGCGCGGGCCGCGCGGTGGTGGTGATCGTGTCCGGGCGGACCGGCGAGGTCATCGGCGAACTCGTGCAGCCCGGCCCCCGCGCCAACGCCGGCTTCGGCTGGGACATCGCGGTGGTCGATCTCGATGGCGACGACCACGCCGACATCGTGGTGAGCGAGGCCTACCGCGCCGTGGACATCACCGGAGATGATCAGGCCGAGCCGGAGGTTGGCGCCGTGCACATCTTCTCCGGCGCTTCGGGTGGACTGGCGCGCACGATCAACGGGACGCGCGCCGGCGGTCGTTTCGGCATCCGCATGGCGGTCGTCGGCGACTGGAGCGGCGACGGAACGCGGGATCTACTCGTCGCTGAGCAGCCGTCGCTGACGGCCGTGCACGATCTGTACGTCTACTCGGGCGCCGACGGGTCGCTGCTGGGCTCCGTCGCGTCGCTCGGCGCCGGTCTGGCGAGGGCCGCCGTGATCTCGAACATCGGGGACGTCTCCGGCGACGGACAGGACGACGCCGCGATCGCGACGCTCAGCGCGCCGGGATCGCCGTTCGAGGGATTCCGGATGGTCGCGTCGATCGATTTCGGCATCGCCGCGAGCGTTCCGTTCCCGGAGCCCGCCGCCTCACGACCGACCCGTGTCGGCGATGTGGACGGCGATGGGAGGGCCGACCTGGTGATCCGCGGCTACGCCGGCATTGCGGACGACCTGCGCGCTTTCTCGGGCGCAACGGGCGATCCCATCGCGGCCTTCAGCGCCGACCAATTGACGCCCGGAACCCACTGCGCTTTCGCTCCCGTCGGCGATGTGAACGGCGACGGTGTGCCCGATGTCGCCGTCGGTCCGGCGCTTCTTGAGGGCGAGTCGCCCTCTTGGGAACGCCTCCGCGTCCACTCCCTCGCCGACGGCGCGTGCCTCGGCCATTGGCAGACCATGACGCTCGCCAGCGCCGAAGCGGAACTCGAACCGGAAGTGAGTCTTGCGAACGCCTATTCCTCGATCGTGTCGGGCGATTTCGACGGCGACGGCCTCCTCGATGTGGCGAGCGTCGGCATCCTGCACAATCAGTCCGCGGCTCCCTACTACCTCTACCAACTCAACATCTTCCGCCGCCCCGGCTGTCCGGAAGACATGACCGGCGACGGCTTCATCGGCTTCGCCGACCTCTCCGCGCTCCTCGACACGTTCAATGACATGGACGCGCCCGGCATGCTGCCGGCGGACATCGACGGGAACGGTCGGGTGGATTTCAGCGACCTCAACCTCATCCTTGCGGCGTTCAACAGCGGGTGCTGACACAGAAGGCCTCCCGGCCGCAGCATCAAGTTTGGCGCCTCCGGGCCGGTGCGTGGCGAGGCCCAGGACGGGGATGTACACCCGGGCCCAGCGCAGGGCGTGGGGTTATCCACTGACTATGCGCAGCCCCCCCGGCAGGGGGTGCGGGGCTTTGACGCTCCGGGCGGCGCGACGCGATGTTTGGGCCTCTTCATCAGTGGGAGGTTGCTGTGCATCGAAGTTGGACTGTGCTGCGATGGGCCGCCGTGATGGCGAGTTGTTCGGCGTTGGCTGGCGCCGGATGCACCGCGGCCCGACGCGCGGGCCAAGCCGAGCAGTTTCATATTGACGAGAAAGGCACGCTCACGCGCGCCTTCTCGCTTCACGAAAGCGACCTTCGCGCGCCGGTTCGGCGAACGGTGACGGGCGACTTCGGCGACCCCATCCGCTACAGCGACGACGTGGTCACCATCCAAGTCATCTCGGCGTACATTGAAGACTTGCCGACCACCCTCACGGGCTCACAGGACATCATCCTCTTCGCGGAAGTATGGGAGAACTCCGCGATGGGGTACCGAGCCCCGGCGCTGAACCAGGTGGTGTACGTGGCGGAAAACCAGCGCGTGCCGGGCCGGGTGAACGCGCTGGGCAACCTCGCCTACGGCCCCACAAGGGCATCCGCTCAAGGTGAAGTTCACGCTCCTGGTGCTCCAGCGTCAGCAGGGAGAGAAGGCGGCTTCCGCGGCGAACGTTGTCGCGGGCTTCGTTTCGGCCTCAGCCGCGGCGACGCCCTACGGCGTCGTGGCTTCCCAGGCGGTCGGAGTCATTCGGGAGATCCTCCGGAACCAACCGGACGTGGTCGCGTTCGACTTCGAGGCGACGTTCCTCAGCGATGCGCCCGAATCGCTGACGCCGATCGTGCAGGTCGGAAAGTCGGAGCAGGATAAGCGGATCGAATCGGCGCTCGCGAGCAATCGGACGGCGTCCGAGGCGCCCAACGCGGCCGCGCTTGTCCCCGCGCTGCAGCGCATCGCCTCCGATCTCCGCGCGATCGACCGATCGACGACCGCCTCCGACCTCGCGCGCGAGGTGGAGAAGGGCCTTGACCGCATCGCCGCGTCCGCGAGGCAGGCCGAGGCGGCGCGCGCACTGGCGTTCCGCGCCGGCGACGAGCCCAACGCGAAGCAGCCGGAACTCCCCGTCGGCCTCGCGTCGTGGGAATCACACGACGCCGAGCAATGGCGGGCGCGGATCGCCGATTACCTCAGCGACGCTCGCGCGTCGCTGCCCAAGGCCGCATCCACGCCCGACGACAAGGCGGCGGCTTCCTCCGCGGCGGCGCTCGAAGCGGCCGCCCAGTCCGAGCGTCGAGCGATCGTGGGAAAGGTCGAGTCCGGGCTGCGCCAACTTCAGAAGGAGGAACTGCGGCTGGACAACGAAGCGCGCCGCTTGGCCACCTCGGGGACGGGGCCGCTTCGCACATCGGCGTGGAACGCGGCTTGGCCTTGGCTGCAGTACGGCGTGTTCGCCATCGTGCAGACGGATTACCGGGCGCCGGTCGACGAACTCCGCGAGGGCGCCAACGCGTGGCGGCTTCTGCCGCTCAACTGGAATCAGAGGTTTCAGTTTGATGGCGGGTGGATCAGAGAGAAGCACGAGTCCTTAACGCCCAACCAGTGGGGGGGCTTTCGAGGGAACTACCTGGTCTTCGCCATCACCCCCGGACAGATCTCGCAGCATGACAGTGTTCTCATGGCCGCCGACGCCGCCAACCGCCAACTTCTTGAGGAACTGCGCGCCAATCCCGATGGCGCCCGGCAGATGATCGCGACCCTCCATTCGTTCGGGCAGAACCTCACCGAGACCATCATCCGAAAGCGAGCCGACGCCATCGGCCGCGAAGTGGCCGCTCGTTCCCAATCGGCTTCAGACCCCTTGACGGACTTTCAGAGCAACTTCAGCATCCGCTGGAATCACTACGTCAAGTCGCTGATGCACGTGGAAGGCGCCCCGCGCGCTGAAGCGCTGGAGCACATCGGCGCCGAGGCCCGTTTCAAGTGGGAGAGCCGCCTGAGTCAACTCAAGCGGGGGACCTGACCACCTAAACTCCCCCCATGCCCCCCGACGATCGCTCCCTGATCCGTCAGTTCCAGGCCGAGTTCCTCGCCCAGCGCGCGACCGCGGACAAGGCGATCGCTCAACTCGACGACGAGCAGATCCGGCGCAGTCTCGATGGCGATGTGAACTCGGTCGCGATCGTGATGAAGCACCTCGCGGGGAACTTTCTGTCGCGCTTCACGGACTTTCTCACGACCGACGGCGAGAAGGCGTGGCGGGAGCGGGATGGTGAGTTTGTGGACGACTTCGCGCCGGGCGCCGCGGGGCGGGGGCAGATCGAGGCGCGGTGGAGCGAGGGTTGGGCGTGTCTGACGGGCGCGCTCGATGGGCTCCGCGACGCGGACCTTGCAGGGACGGTCACGATCCGCGGCGAGCCGCACACGGTCCAGCGCGCCCTGACGCGTGCGCTCGCGCACGCGGCCCACCACACGGGGCAGATCGTGCTCCTCGCGCGGATGACGGTGGGGCCGGAGCGGTGGAGGACGATCTCGATCCCGCGGGGTGGGTCGAAGGAGTACAACCGGAAGATGGGGTATGGGGGGTGATGTTTTTGAGCCGCGGAGCGGCGGCCTTGAGTAGCCCCGGCCGTAAGGCCGGGGTAGCGCAGATTCAGGGAGTCGAGCCCCGGCGGGGCGGTGTGCATCGAAGGGTGAATCGCACCTTGCGATGGCGCCCCTCCGGGGCTCGACGCATTCATACGTGCTTTCCCCGGCCTTACGGCCGGGGCTACTGAAGGGCGCGGCGCTGCCGCTCCGGAGGTCCGCGGCGGCGCTGCTCCGGAATCGATCGGACCCCCGGCCCGAGGCCGCTACACTTGCCTTCCTCCATGTCCCGGCGCATCCTTATCACTGGCCTCGGCGTCGTTTCGCCCTTCGGGGTGGGGGTGGACGCCCTTTGGGAGGGGCTGCTGGCGGGCGAGTCCCGGCTGCGGCGGATCGAGCGGTTCGACCCGGCCGGGTTCCGGTGCCGCCTGGCTGGCGAGGTCCGGGACTACGCCGCCAAGGACCACGTGCCCAAGTCCTACCGCAAGGCCGTCAAGGTGATGGCTCGGGATATCGAACTGGCGGTGGGGGCGGCCAAGGCCGCGGTTGAGCACGCGGGCATCCTCACCAAGGGCGTGCTGCCCGAGGGCTCTTCGGATGCGCCGACGTACGCGCCGAGCCGGGTGGGCTGCCACATCGGGGCGGGGCTGATCGCGGCGGAGACGGACGAACTGACCGGCGCGCTGGCGACGGCGCGCGGGGCGGACGGGCGCTTCGATCTGCGCGCCTGGGGCGAGAGCGGCGTGAACAATCTGCAGCCGCTCTGGCTGCTGAAGTACCTGCCGAACATGCTTGCCTGCCACGTGACGATCATCCACGATGCGCAGGGGCCGTCGAACACGATCACCTGCGCCGAGGCGTCGGGCGGGCTGAGCATCGGCGAGTCGATGCGGGTCATCGAGCGTGGCGATGCGGACCTGTGCTTCTCCGGCGGCGCGGAGTCGAAGATCAACTTCATGGGCCTGCTGCGCATGGACCTCGCCGGGCGGCTGGCGCGGACCGAGGACGAGCCGGACGGGGCGAAGATCGTTCGTCCGTTCGACCGCGCGGCGCCGGGGGGCGTGCTGGGCGAGGCGGGCGCGATCGTGATGCTCGAGGCCGCGGACACCGCCCAGCGCCGCTCGGCCAAGGGCTACGCGGAACTGGTGGGCTTCGGCGCGGGCCAGTCGCCGTGGTCGGACGACGCGTCGGTGCGTGCCGAGGGCTTGATCGGCGCGATCGAGAGCGCCCTGGAGGACGCGGGCGTTCGCGCCGAGGAGATCGACGCGATCGTGCCGCACGGCTCGGGCATCCGCGAGGTGGACGCCGAGGAGGCCGCGGCGCTGCGCCGGGTGTTCGGCGCGCGCCTGCGCGATGTTCCTCTGGTGACGGTGACGCCCAACGTGGGCGATGCGATGGCGGGGGGCGGGGGGCTGGCGGCGTGCGTGGGGGCGATGTGCCTGGCGCGTCAGGCGCTGCCGGCGCGTCTGCACGCGGGCGCGGCGCCGGAGGACCTCCAGGCCGGGGCCGCCGGCCAGCGCGACGCACGCCTGCGCCACGTTCTGGTGTGCACGAACGCCCTCGGGGGCCAGAACGCTGCCCTCGTGCTCCGGGCGGTGTAGTCTCTCGTCGGGATTTCGACCCCTTTCCTACCACCCTCCAACCAGGAGAACAACAGTGGCGTACGAACGACGACCCCCCGTGCCGATCGAAGACCTGGACCCGCAACTGACCGATGTGAGCCGCCGCGTCATCGGCTTCGCGATCGAGGTGCACAAGGCGCTGGGCCCGGGCTTCGACCAGAACGTGTACGAGAAGGCGCTGACCAGCGAACTGGACGACGCGGGCATCGCCTACCGCCTGCACCATCCGGCCCCCATCAAGTACAAGGACAAGACGGTCGGCGAGCACAAACTCGGCCTGTTCGTCGAGGACCGCTTCGTGGTCGAGGTCATGGCCGTCGCCCGTGAGATCGACGGGCTCGACCGCACCCGCCTCCGGGCTCAACTCCGGGCCGCGGACCTGGAACTGGGGCTCATCATCAACTTCGGCGAGCGGCGTTTGAAGGACGGGCTCGTCCGCGTGCTGAACCCCGACAAACTCAACGCGATGCGCGGGCACGCCGGCGGCGGGCACGACGACGATTACGACCACGACGACGACCACTGAAATCACCGTGAGCGCGCCGCGCATCGTCATCACCGGAACCGGCTGGGTCACGCCCCTCGGCCACGAGATCGAGGGGGTGTGGGCCCGCCTGCTGCGCGGCGAGAGCGGCGTCGGGCCCATCACGCGCTTCGACGCCGCGACCTTTTCGACAAACTTCGCGGCGGAGGTCCGGGGCCTCCGCCTCGAGGACTACTTTGACGACCCCTCGCCCCATAAGCACGCGGGGCTCAACACGCGTTACGCCCTGTGCGCCGCGGCGCAGGCCTGGCGCCAGTCGGGGCTGGACCGGCCCGGGGCCTTCAACCCGCGCCGCATGGGCGTGTACCTGGGCTCGGGGGAGGGCTCGCTCGATTTCGACAACTTCATCGCCTCCAACCTGGCCGGCTGGAACGCCCAGGAGCGGCGCGTGGACGCCCCCGCCTGGGCGCGCGCCGCGTATGAAAGGATGGACCGCAACCGCGAGATCGAGCAGGAGCCCAACATGCCCCTCTCGCACATCGCGGGCGCGTTCGGCGCGCGCGGGCCGTCCTACAACTGCCTCACCGCCTGCGCCGCCAGCACGCAGGCGATCGGCGAGGCGTTCGAGATTCTGCGTCGCGGCGACGCGGACGTGATGATCGCCGGCGGCGCCCACACGATGATCCACCCGCTGGGCGTGACCGGGTTCATCCGGCTCACGGCGCTGTCGGGGCGGCGCGACGACGCCCTCCACGCCAGCAGGCCCTTCGACGCCACCCGCGACGGGTTCGTCATGGGCGAGGGCTCCGGGATGCTCATCATCGAGACGCTGGACCATGCCCGCGCCCGCGGCGCCGCGCCGCTGGCCGAGATCGTCGGCTACGGCTCGTCGGCGGACGCCTTCCGCATCACGGACATCCAGCCCGACGGCATGGGCGCGCAGGCGGCGATGCGCGAGGCGCTGGAGCAGGCCGGCCTGGACCCCCACGCCCGCGCCGCCGACGGGCGCCCGCTGGTGCACTACATCTCCGCGCACGGCACGGGCACGAAGGAGAACGACTCCATCGAGACGCGGGGCATCAAGGGCGTGTTCGGGCCGAATGCGCCGAACGTGCCGATTTCGTCCGTGAAGTCGATGTTCGGGCACCTGATCGCCGCGGCCGGGGCGGTGGAACTGATCACGTGCGTGCAGGCCATCCGCACGGGCTGGCTGCCGCCGACGATGAACCTTCGGACGCCGGACCCGGCGTGCGACCTGGATTACATTCCCAACGCCGCGCGCGACCTGACGGGCCCGGGCGTGGAGGTGTGCCTCAGCAACTCATTTGGCTTCGGGGGTCAGAACGACACGCTCGTGGTGCGTCGGTTCCGCGATCGTGCCTGATCGCGCGGACGGGAGAAGGCGTTGCGGATCCTCGGCGTCGAGATCGATCGGCGGTCACCGGAGCAAGGGCGTTACCGGCGCGTGAGCGTGCGCGCCGTCGCTCTGGGTCTGGCGGCGTGCGTGGTGATGGTCGTCGCGATCCTCGCCGTCGTCGCCTCCAGCGCCGCGGGGCGGGAGCCGGCGTGGTGGACGCTCGCCGCCCACGACCCCGCGACGGTGGGCCGGCTGGCGGAGCGGGTGGAGAACGCGGTGGTCTCGGAGATCCATCGCGGGCGTGAGGATGGGCAGGAATGGTCCGTCGCCCTCTCGCCCGAGCAGGCCAACGCGTGGATCGCCGACCGGCTGCCCAAGTGGATCGACCACGGCGCCGGCAAGCACACCGAGAAGCCCGAAGTCCGCGTGTGGTTCGAGCGCGGCGCCGTGCTGGTCGCGGCGCGACTGGGCGATCGGCAGCGGATCGTCACCGCGACGCTGCGGCCCTGGATCGACGACGACGGCGCCCTCTGGGCGCGGCTCGACGGCGTGGCCATCGGGCGGCTGAGCGCCCCCGGCGGCGCCGCGTGGGCCGGTGAACGCCTCGCGGCCCTCGCCCCCGCCGACGCGCTGGGCGCCGAGGCGCCGGGCGCGGACGATCAGCGCCTTCTCGCCGCATTGTCAGGGCGCAACGCGCTGCTCGATCAGCCGGTGATCGACCTTGAAGACGGCCGGCGCGTGCGGCTCGCCGGGGTGCGCGTGGAGGAGGACCGGCTCGGCCTGACGTGGGTGACGGAGCGCCGGTGATTCGGCCGCACGCCAGGACGTGACTATCGGGGCGTCATCGCGCGCACGCGCTCCAGGCGCTGGGCGTGCTCGGGGCGGTCGGGTTCGAGTTCGGTCAGCGCCGCGATGTGCCGCTCGGCGGCGGCGTAGTCCTTGCGGAGCAGCGCCACCCGGGCCGCGAACTCGCGGTAGGAGGCATTGAAGGGCGCGATCTGCGTGGCGCGCAGGGCTTTGGCGTCGGCGCGGTCGAGGTCCTGGATCGCGGCGTAGCGGCGCGAGAGTTCGATCGCGTACGCCGCGGACTTCTGCTCGCGCACGTCGAGGTACTCGAGGTGCGGGATCGCGCTCGACGGATCGTCCGACGCCAGGCGGAGGCGCGCCAGGTGGCGGTGGGGGAGTGGGTCCACCGGGCGTGCTGCGGCGTAGCGGGTGAGCAGTTCCACCATGTCCTGCGTGGGTTCGCCGCCGGTCTGCGCCAGTTCGTGCTGCAGCACGGCCTCGAGCAGGTCGGGGTGCTCGGGGTGCGCGAGCAGCCAGGTCTGCACGACGCCCAGGGTGGGGCGGGGGAGCGAGAGGCGCGCCGGATTGGCCGCGGCGCCGCCGGAGGACAGCGAGGCGAACGCGAACGCCGCGCCCCGCATCGTGGCGTGGGCCTTGAGGAGCCACGCGGGATCCTGCGCCGCCCAGGAGGCGGTGAGCGAGGCCATGCTTGGCTCGGGGAGCATGCCCCAGGAGCGGGCCTGCTCGCGGGCCCAGGGCTTGAACCGCTCGAAGAACTCCTCGCGTGAGACGCCCAGCACGCTGCGCATCGCCTCGTCCTCGCGGGCGCCGCCGGCGTAGAGGTCCATCATGTCGAGCGGCGCCTGTTCGCCCCACTGTTCGACGATGAACTCGTACATCCAGTGGCCCTGGGCGTAGGCCTGCCCGCGGTCGGAGGGCTTCTCCGGGCGCACGAACGCGATGTTGATCTGTCGCATGTCGAAGAGCGAGCCGTCGCGCACGGCGCGGGCCAGGAGCGCGGCGGAGTCGTAGTCGCGCGGGCCGCCCTCGAGGTGCACCGCCGCCGCCTCGGTGAACCAGTGCGCGATGCGGTTCTTCGTGCGCGAGAGCGTGACCGTGTGGACGTACTCGTGGCGGATCACGCGGACCCAGTCGTACTCCCCGGTGTGGCGGGGGCCGACCTTCGGGGCCTCCATGGCGATGACGGGCCCGGTCGCCGCGGCGGTGGGGTGGGTGGCGGGGAGGCCGGCGGTGCGGGCCGCGGACCACCCCGGGGGTGGGGTGAGGGTATGGATGGGGTTGCGGTGGGGGGGGTTGTGGGGGGGTGGGGTGGGGTGGGGGGGGCTGGGGGGGTGGTGCGGCGGTGGTGTGGGGGGGGGGGGTTGGGTTTGTGCGCTGCGGCGGCGCGCGGGGTGGT
>JACVCK010000251.1 GCA_016742055.1 Phycisphaerales bacterium | reverse complement strand
TCGGAGTAGCAGAGGTGGAAGCCCGTGCCGTCGTTGTAGTTGAGCGCGGACTCGACGTCGCCGGCGGCGGTGATGTCGTGACGGACGCGGATCCACGCGGCGGACTGCATGACCACGTCGGCGCCGACCGACTGGCCCGTGGGGGCGGAGCCGATCCAGCGCGTGGTGCGGAAGATGCCGGTGAGGAACGAGTTGGGGTTGACGCCCAGGACGTAGACGCCCGGCAGGGGGCCGGTGGGCAGGCCCACGTCGGGGCAGCCCGCCGTGCACGTGCCGCCCCAGAGGAGGCGGGACACGATGAAGCCGGACGTCGCGAAGATGGGCTCGGACGTCCACATCGTCGCGATGGAGGTCACGTACATGTCGTGCTCGACACGCGCCGGCTGGCCGACGTCGGCGGCGAAGCCGAAGCGGACCAGGGGAGCGTTCGTGCGCAGGAAGTTGTATTGGAAGCCGAAGGCGAACTGGTCGGGCGCGAGCGCCGTCGTCGCCATGAGGCGGGCCTTCTTCGTCGAGTTGCCGCCGACGGCGTCGCTGACGGCGAAGGCGGTGCGCCCGGCGGCCGTGGTGCCGAGCCAGCGGTTCGTGCCGGTGATCGCGGCGCCGGTCCAAACCGCGTTGCCGGCCTGGCCGTTGAGCACCGCGGGGAACACGTTGAGGTTCTCGAGGTTGTCGGTGAACGAGATCAGCACGCCGCGCTCGCCGGCCGAGCCGCGTCCGACGGCCACGCCGCCGTTGCCGAGGTCGATCACGGCTCCCGCGGGAGCGGAGGCCGCGCCGAAACGCTCAGCGCGGACATCCATCGGGCGGTCGTCGGCGCCGAGGGCGCGGAAGTCCGCCAACTGCGGCGAAGCGATCGCCGCCACGCTGCACGCCAAGCCGGTGAGGCAGGCCAAGTTACGTACTCTCATATCTTCTCTCCAGGGCTGGGCCCGACTCCGGAGTCGGGCCGAACGATAGTGGAGCCGCATCGCGACGCGATGCGGCGAAACGCCATGTGAACCACCGACGGCCAGTGCGCGCCGTCGTCGTCCATCCACCCCAATGCGAGGTCCCCGGTTGTCTAGATGTGTACGCCCGCTTTGGCGGCTGGTGGCAGCCACTTCGAAAAAAAGTTCAACTTCATCTCATGCGGACGCGCGAGCGACGCGCGTCTGTCGCCATGTCCGGGGGATTTCTTTGTTATCGCGCGATGGTTTTCCCGCAGCCGCGCGGGCTCGCGTCCAAGAAAGCCCTGAACGCGATCAGTCGCACGTCGAGTGAAAGCGGCTTAAGGCCGCGTTGAGATCCGCGAAATTCACGACTTCATCATCCGCAACGCCGTCTCCGTTGTCATCGGGCGCGACGTTGGCGGGATGCAGAACGGACGCCGCCGAGTTGAACGCGCCGAGGATGTTGTTGATGTCGGCGAAGTTCACGACGCCGTCGTCGTTCGTGTCGCCCGCGCACGGCAGCGCCCAGGCGCGGATGTTGTCGGTGTAGAGGATCGAGTTCGCGCCGCCGAGGTCGTCGCCGCTGATGAAGTGGAGCCGGTCCAGGTTGTTGTGGAGGCCGCCGCCCACGCTTTGGAGCGGATCGACGCGCACGATGCTCCCGCCTGCGTCGGTGAGGATGGACGCGTTGATCTTGAACGTGAAGGTTCCGTCAAGGTTGTGATGGATCGTGAGCGTGAACCACTCGCTCAAGGAAATCCCCAGCGAGGCGAGCGAGCGCCCGGTGTCGAACCAGGCGGGGTCGTTCTGGATCGGGTCCGCGGCGTCCGGCGTGAGGGCCCAGAACGTGCCCGTTCCGGCGGAGTACAGCAGCGCGGTGTTCCACCGGTAGAGCCCGGGCGCCGCGCCCGCCTCCGCGACCACCCACGCGCGGGTCGTCAGGCCGTCGGTGAACTTGAAGGATGCGCCGGCGGCGTAGCCGCGGTCCGGCGAGACCGCCACGTTGGGCAACTGGGTGGAGGCCTGCGGGAAGAGGGTGAAGCCGCCGGGGGTTTGCGGGGTGTCGGCGAAGAGGTTTTGCATGCGGAGGACGTTGGACTCGCCGGCAAGGGAGACGACGGGCATATTCCCCACGGACGACCATCGGAACGGCGTCGAGGGGTCGCCGTCGTCGTCGTTGGCGTGGATCGTGACTCCGACGTTGGCCCACTCGAGTTCGTCGAGATATGTCAGCGTGAGCGACGGGAGCGTGACCAGGGGCAGCGAGGTGCAGGTGAGGGCCAGGTCGTCGACGAAGAAAGAGTTGCTGGTGCCGCTGAGGATGTTCTCCGACTCGTGGCGGACCTCATCGAGCGAGTTGACGAAGGCGTTGAGGACGACGCCCGAGCCGCCGCCGACGACCGTCGTGGCGCCGTAGGTGATCGTCATCGCGGTGTCGTCGGCGACCTCGATGCAGAGCACGCGGGCGTTGGCCGTGCCGCCGGCGGGCACGGAGACGCCGGAGTCGTAGTAGTCGAAGTTCGGATCGCCGATCGCCGCGGCGCCGCCGATGCGGGCGACCCCGCCGTTGCCATTGGGGCCGGCGAGGAAC
>JACVCK010000250.1 GCA_016742055.1 Phycisphaerales bacterium | reverse complement strand
ACCGGCGGGTGAGGGGGGTCCTCGTGGAGGTGCTTGGGGGGCTCCGCCGGGAGCGCCAGCAGGCACAAGCACGAGCCCAGCGTGATGAGGGAGGCGATCGGCAGCGCCGTCAGCGCGTGCCCGGCGCTGATGAACGGCGACAGACCCCAGGCCATGACGACTGTGGCCGACGCCCACGTCACGTTGAAGGTCGCCGTCGCCACCCGGAGCCGGTGGGCGCGCCGCCCGCCGCTGAGGTAGGACTCCACGATCGGCCACAGGGCGCCGCTGATCATGTTGTAGAAGAACACCGACGGCCAGAGGACCCACGGGTGCGCGCGGAGCAGCCACGGCAGGGCGCCCATGACCGCCAGGAGCAGCAGCACGCCCAGGAGCGCCGAGCGGGTCGAGAGCCACGGCAGGCGCTCGGCCAGACGGCGCAAGCCCGGGCCGACTCCCATCGCGCCGGGGATGTAGCCCAGCCCGAGCGTCAGGCCGAGCAGCAGGTTCTGCTTGGCGTCGAAGTCGAACGCGGAGCGTGCGATGAATGGCAGCCCGATCGTCACCGACGCGGTCGTGACGCTGTTGAGCCACGTCAGCGCGAGGACCGCCGGGAGAGGGGCTGGTCCGGAGCGTGCGCCGGGATGGGCGGTCGAGGGTTCGCGGCTCATCGGGGGCCCGGTCGGCGAAGCAGAGCCGTTGCCGGGACAGGGCGGAGATCGTAGCATCGTGCGTTCGGCGCGACCCCGCGCCGGAGTGGTCCCCGTAGCTCAATTGGATAGAGCGTCGGCCTCCGGAGCCGAAGGTTTTGGGTTCGAATCCCGACGGGGATATTGGCTGGGGGCGGTCGTCGCGGGTCCGGTTCAGGACCGGGTGGCGGGCTCTTCGTCCGCGAAGAGCGCCTCGACGAACTGGTCCGGGTCGAACGCCTGCACGTCGTCCACCGTCTCCCCCACCCCCACGAACTTCACCGGGGCGCCCAGCGCCTCGCGGATCGCCACCACGACCCCGCCCTTGGCCGTGCCGTCGAGTTTCGCCAGGAAGATCCCCGTCACCCCGATCGCCTTGGAGAACTCCTCCGCCTGGCGGATCGCGTTCTGCCCGCTGGTGGCGTCGAGCACCAGCAGGACCTCGTGCGGCGCCCCCGGGATCTTCTTGGCGATGATGTCGCGCACCTTCACCAGTTGGCGCATCAGGTGGTCCTGCGTGTGCAGGCGCCCGGCGGTGTCCACGATCAGCACGTCGGCGCGCCGGGCGACGGCCGCCTCGCAGGCGTCAAACGCGACCGCGCCGGGGTCGCCGCCCTGCTTGCCCTTGACGATCTGCACGCCGAGCCGCTCCGACCAGATCTCAAGTTGGTGCACCGCGCCGGCGCGGAAGGTGTCGCACGCGGCCAGCACGACGCTCTTGTCCTGCGAGCGGAGCAGGCGGGCCAGTTTCGCGATGCTGGTGGTCTTGCCGGCGCCGTTGACGCCCGCGACGAGGATGACGGTGGGTGTGTGCGCCCCGGGCTGAGCGGGCGCCTGCGCCAGGCGGCGGTCCTCGGCGGGCCACATGGCCTTGAGTTCGCGCTTGAGGTAATCGATCACCTGCTCGCCACGCTCGATCTTGCCCGCGCGGAAATCGGCCCGCAGACCATCGACCAGCCGGCGCGCCGCCCGCACGCCCAGGTCGGCGCGGATCAGCCGCGCCTCCAGTTCCTCGAGCATCGCCGCGTCGATCCGACGGCCCCGCAGGAAGTTCACCACGTCGCCCGCGCCGCCCATCAGCGCGTCGCGGGTCGCCGTCAGGCCCTTGCGGATCTTCGAGATGGCCGAGCCGAACAGCGCCATGTCAGAGCGCCGGCCCCGGCGCGCCGGACTCGTCGGGCTCCTCCGCGGGCATCTCCAGCGACGCCAGCGCCGGGGTCGCGGCCAGGACGCGCTTGAGCACCTTGTCCAGCAGCGCGTTGACGAACGCGGGCGAGCGGTCGGTGCTGAACTCCTTGGCCAGCCGGACGGCCTCGTTGACCGCGATCTTCGGGTGCGTGCGCCCGCTGGTCATCTCGTAGTGGCCCAGGCGCAGGATCGCGCGGTCCACCGCCGGCTGGCGGTGCGGGGGCCACTCGGGCGCGAGGGACCGGAGGTCCGCGTCGGCGCCGGCGCGCTCCCGCCAGGCGCCCAAAGCCAGGTCCATCGCCTTGTTCGCGTCCTTGCGCGCGAAGTCCTCATCGAGGAGCGAGTCGAGGATCGTCTCCACGTCGGCCTCGCCGCGCGCATCGAGTTGATAGAGCGCCTGGAGGGCCTTGCGTCGGATGGATCGGGGCGTGGCCATTCGTGGTCGGATCTTACGGCTTGTCCTGGAGGGTCCGCAGGACCGCCGCCGTGGCGATCGCCGCCTGCATCGCTTCCGCGCCCTTGTTGCCCAGCGCCCCCCCGGCGCGGGCCTCCGCCTGCGCGGGCGTGTCCACCGTCAGCAGACCGAACCCCACGGCGATCGGCGTCTCGGCGCTGATCCGCGCCAGCGACGACGCCACCGCGTCCGCGATCACGCGGTCGTGGCTCGTCTCACCCTTGATGAG
>JACVCK010000249.1 GCA_016742055.1 Phycisphaerales bacterium | reverse complement strand
GTGTACGACCATCTGAAGATCCGCGTGACGTCGCGCTCGCGCGGCCCGCAGGCCGGCATGATGAGCAGCGTCAGCGCGTGGTCGCCCGCGCAGCGCGCGCTCATCCGCCAGCGCATGCAGGAGACGTACGACCTGTTCACCAAGCGGGTTGAGGGCGGGCGTCCGGGCATCGACCTCGCGAAGACCGCCGAGGGACGCCTGTTCGTGGGCGAGCGGGCCATCGACCTGAAGATGGCCGACGAGGTCGGCGGGCTGAGCGACGCCGTGTCCGGCCTCGCGGCGGCGGTGGGCCTGCGCGAGGGCTCCTTCGACGTGATGGACTACCCTGCGCCCCCGACGCTTCAGGAACTGCTGGAGGACGCCTTCGGGCGCTTCGGCATCGGCGCCTCAGCGCCGCACGCCGTGGGGCTGGACGCCCTGGCCGGCGCGGCGCGCGAGGTCGTCGGCCCGAGCGCCTGGCCCGCGCTGCGCGACGCGGCCTCGGCGCTGATGCAACTCCGCAAGGAGCCGGTCATCCTGGTTTCGCCGCGCGTGCTCATTTTCCGTTGAGCCGGCGCGGGCCGCTCAGTCCGCTTCGAGGTTCGTGTAGACCTTCTGCACGTCGTCGTTGTCCTCGAGGGCGTCGATCAGTTTGCGCAGTTTCGCGGCGTCCTCCGGCGCGACCGAGACGGTGTTGAGCGGGTCGAGCGTCAGTTCGGCGGAGGCGGTTTCGACGCCCGCCCCGTCGAGCGCGTCCTTGACCGCGAGGAAATCCGTCGGGGCGGTGATGACGATCCAGCCGCCCTCCTCGTGCTGCACGTCCTGGGCGCCGGCCTCCAGCGCGATCTCCATGAGGCGGTCTTCCGCGACCTTGCCTTCCTCGATCGCGATGACGCCCCGGCGCTCGAAGTTGAAGCCCACGCAGCCCGTGGCGCCAAGGTTCCCGCCGTACTTGCTGAACACGGCGCGGAGGTCCGGCGCCGTGCGCGAGCGGTTGTCCGTCAGGGCGTCCACGATCACCGCCACGCCGGACGGGCCGTAGCCCTCGTAGCGGATCGACTCGAAACTGTCGCCGCCCAGTTCGCCCGCGCCCTTTTTGACGGCGCGCTCGATCGTGTCCTTGGGCACATTCGCGCCCTTGGCCTCGACGATCGCGAAGCGGAGGGAGATGTTCGCCGCAGGGTCGGGTCCGCCGTGCTTCGCGGCGACCATGATCGCTTTGACGAGTTTCGACCAGGCCTTGCCCCGCTTGGCGTCTACGGCGGCCTTCTTGTGCTTGATATTGGCCCAGTGGCTGTGACCTGCCATGGCGGGGGAGTCTCCGAAGGGAGTGGGGAGCGGCGGGAGAAGCGGGCGTCGCGCGATCAGGAGGCGCCGGCGGGCGGCGCCGCGGCGGGGGGCGGCGCGCCGGGCTTTGCGAGCGGCGGCTCTTCGCCCGCGGCGACGGCGTCGATTTTCCGCGCGATCGAGGGCAGGATGGCGGCGACCTCGCGCTCGCCGAGCGTCCACTCCGACTCCGGGGAGCCCTGAGCGGTGAGCGTCTCCACCGTGCGCCGGGCGACCCGCTGCGCGCGGGTCCACGCCTGCACGGCTTCATCGGCGCGCCCCGACGCCCAGAGCGCGTCGCCCAGGTGGTCGTGGACGATGACGTAGGTCGCATCGTCGAGATCGGGGTCTGTCATGGAGGCGGCGCGGCGCAGCAGCGTCACGGCGCCTTCCGTCGGCTCGCCGCCCTCGTTGGGCACGTCCTCGAGCACGCCGCGCAGGTAGCGGGCCCAGCCCAGCGAATCGATGGTCGGAAGGTCGGTGGGGTCTTCCTCGTACGCCGTCGCGATGAGCCGCTCGGCCTCTTCGAGGTCCTCGCCCCGCTCGAGCATCCGGTAGCCGAGGTTGTTGTTCGCCATCGGGTTGCGCGGGTTGTAGCGCAGCGCCAGGCGGTACAGCGCGTCCGCGCCGTCGTCGGCGCCGGCCTGCGTGAGCAGCATGCCGACCTCAACGGCCAGGTTTGCGGCGAGCGCGCCATCGTCGGGCTGCACGCCGCGCTGGTTCGCGCCGAACAACTCGCGCGTCACGCGGTCGTCCACGATGGTCTTGACCGCGCGTTCGGCGGACTCGCCGTCGGCCTGGGTCACGGCGAGGTTCAGCCATTCGAGCGCGACGGGGCCGGCGATGGGGCGGAGCGTCAGCCCCGCCTCCTCCGCCACGCGCAGGGCCTCGCTCGGGCGCTGCGCCTCGCGCAGGGCCTGGATCGCCAGGCGGTGGATGTCGAGCGCGGAGGCGGGCATCTCGCGCGAGGCGTCGCGCACGGCGCCGAGCGCGTCGCCCGGCTCGCCGGTGAGGGCCAGCAGCACGATTCGCGCCCGATGCAGCGGTTCGGGGAGCGTGGCGCTGCGGGAGCGGACGGCGTCGATCAGGCGCAGCGTCGCCGGCGCCTCGGACCGGTCCTGGAGCGAGGCCTCCGCCGCCCCGATCGCCGCCGCCGCCAGGCGCTCGGTCTGGTCGGGCCGGAGCGTGACGCGTTCGCCCAGGGCGCCGTCGATCGTGTCCGCCGCTTCGCCGATGGCGCCGCGCCGGATCAGGACCTCCG
>JACVCK010000248.1 GCA_016742055.1 Phycisphaerales bacterium | reverse complement strand
CGGGGCCCTGGCGCGGCCCATGGGTTCGCGGTCCGCGGCCCCCGGGGCCTCACGGCGTGGGACCTCGCCGACAACGGCGCCGTCGGCTTCTCCGACCTCAACATCCTCCTGGGCGCCTACGGCTCGACCTACACCTTCGGCGACCTGAACGAGTTGCTCGGCTCCTACGGTCAGTCCTGCAACTAAGCGCATCGCCTCTCGCAGCGTTCGAATCGGCGCCCGGCTTCGGCCGGGCGCCGTTTTTTTTGGGCCGCTGCGGGCGTTCGGGGTTGTTGTTCTTGCGTCAGGGGTTCACCGCTGTACCCTTGAGCACAGCGGGGGCGTGAACGGCCTTCGGGCGCTTCTGGAAAGGGACTGCGATGAGAGCGATGCTCGCGGCGTTGAGTCTGGTGTGCGGTGGGGCGTCGGTCGGTGCGCAGGGGCAGCGTTCTGCGGATGTGTCGGACGCGATCGTGCGGGCGAACCTCGCGGAGTTGTACGAGGCGGCGGCCTTGGAGCCGGGCGACGTGACCGTCCGTCTGCATCTGGCGGGCTACCTGCGCCTGGTTGGGCTGGAGGCCGAGAGCGACGAGGTGTTGCGCGAACTGGCCGCGAGCGGCGCGGACGTGGATGTGCTTGAGGGCGAGGGCCGGGGCGTGTGCGCGGAGCGCCAGGGGAACTCGGTGGGCCCGGACATCATCGTGGGCGACATCAACGGGACGACAAACTGGGGGAAGTTCGAGGCGGCGCCGGGGGACTGGCGGTATGCGTTCTCCGCCGGCGGGACGGCGTGCAACCTGGGTGATGCGCCAGTGGAGTATCTCTGGTCGGCGGGCATGCAGAACTGGCACCCGGTGATGGGCTCCGCGATGTACCGCATCCACGGGAACGTGCTGCGCCAACTCGGCCAGGGCTGGCTCAAGCATCGATATTTCGCGCTGAGCCAGAACCTCTGCGAGCCCGGCTGCATCAGCACGAACGGCTCGGCGCTGGGCGTGAACTGCTCCGATCCGTACACGTCCTCCCGGGCGGGCCAGCAGAGCAACATGGGGCCGAAGTATCAAACCAACGCCGCAACCGGCCACTACCTCTTCCCGTTCGGCTCTACGCTGGCGCCTGTGCAGAACCTCCTGTCGCGGCGTGTGCAGGTGCGGCTGGGCGATCTCAACCCCGCGCACTGGCCGGGCGCGATCTACTTCATGGATCACGTCTACGTGCAGTGGCAGGATGCGCAGGCGGAGAACAAGCACAACAACAACTCCTGGCGCCGGCTCAATGTGCCGTACAACGACGGCGGGACGCCGGAAGACGCGTCCGACGACGTGGTGGGCAACGTGACGTTCAACGGCTCGACCCGTCGCATGCAGACCCCGATCGACGCATGGCGGTTCTACGTGCCCGCGGTGGAGGCGGTGGACGTGATCGTGCCGAGCGACAGCAACATCCAGATCGATGGGACGCCCGGGGAGGTCCACTGGTCGGGGCGGTTCCACGTGGGCTCGTACGCCGCGGACAACGGGGACGGGACGTGGACGTACCACTACGCGGTGTTCAACCAGAACTCGCACCGTTCGGCGCGGGTGTTCCGCGTGGGCGTTCCTTCGACGGTGGCGGTGACGGGCGCGGGCTTCGCGGACGTGGACTACCACTCGGGCGACGGCGGCGGGAGCGTGAACTTCGACGGGATGGATTGGTCGTACGCGCGGGGGCAGAACGACGTGTCGTGGTCGGCGCCGACGTTCGATGAGAATGAGAACGCCAACGCGCTGCGCTGGGGGACGACGTACTCGTTCTGGTTTACGGCCGATGCGCCGCCGGCCGAGGCCGGGGGTTTGCTGGGGCTGTTCCGCCCGGGCCCGGACGCCGATCCGTCGTTCCGGGTGGTGGGTCCGGCGTGCCTCTTGGCGTGGGACCTGGACGGGGACGGGTACGTGGGCTTCGCGGACCTGAACGCCGTGCTGAGCGCGTTCGGCGCGGGCTACGGGTTCGAGGAGTTGAACGACCTGCTGGGACAGTTCGGCGCCCGGTGCGAATGAGGGGGTGGGGGCGACGTAGGATGGGCGCATGAACGCAGCGCTCTTCCGAGTTGTGGCCGCGGCTGCGGCCGTGATGCTTGCCTCGCCGGTGGCGGCGGATCCTCTTGCTGAGGTTTCGGAGAACATCCGTTCGGTGCGTGTGGGCACGTGGTCGTTGTCGGACCTGGGCTGGCCGTCGGACTACCTGTCGAGGCTGTCGGGGCGTGTGCTGCGGGCGAGTTACGAGGAGAACTTCCGGCAGATCGTGGTGGACCCGAACGCGCCAGAGGTCAAGCGGGAGCGCGTGGCGCAGGCGCGGGCGGCGACGCCGGCGCCGGAGGGCGCGGTGGTGGTGATCCGGAACGAGATGGACGCGGCGCGGCGGGCGCTGCGGGACGGCTTGCCGGACGGCGTGCCTGCGGCGCGGGGCTTCCGAGGGCCGGTGTTGGAGACGTCGGCGGGCGTGTGGCCGTTCGAGGAGCCGGAGGGTCCGATGGGGGAGGCCTCGGGGGCCGCGATGTCGCGCCTGGGGGCGGATGGCTTGCTCGGGGGGACGCGGGGGGGGAGGGGGTGGCGGGCCGGGCGCGGGGG
>JACVCK010000043.1 GCA_016742055.1 Phycisphaerales bacterium | reverse complement strand
GGCAGGCTCGGGAGATATACGCCCTCCGCAGCCCAGATCTCCGACACGCTCTGAGGGTCGCTCCGCGCCACGTCCAGCGCCTGCTGCAAGTCAGGGAACGCCGTCGCCCACGACAACCCGTCGGCGCCCGAGGCCGGCGCGCCGGCGCGAACGTGCAATCGCGCCCCGCCCGCCCAGGCCGCCGCCCCGCCGCTCCAACCTATCGCCAGGCAAACCCACAGCGCTCTTTGTGATCCGCGCATCGCCAACCCCGTTTCTCCGGCCCCGAGCGCCGGATCAACCTACGAGCATCCGCGGCGCCAGAACGCCGCGATCCATCCAAACTACGATACACCCCTCGTCAAGGTCAACAAAAACAACCCAATCCCTCACGATCCCGCGTTGTAGTTGCCCAGCAGAATATTGAGGTCGGCGAAATCAACGTCTCCGTCGCCGTCGAGGTCGGCCGGCAGGTTCGGCCCCGTCTGGTTGTACGACGACAGCAGCAAGTTCAGATCGGCGAAGTCCACATCGCCGTCGCCGTCGATGTCGCCCGGGATCCCCACGCTCTTCGCCAGCGCCACGAAGCAGCCCGAGCCCCACTCCACGGCGTCGTTCCCCGGGGGCGTCAACGCCGCCATGAACACGACGTCGCCCCGCGCGTTGATCCGCGGCGCCCCCCCAAACCCCGGCGAACTCGCCGTGTTCTCGTTGATCTGGCCCGTGCCCAGGTCCGTCTCCACCAGATCGTGCTCCCGCGCCACCGCCACCAGGCCCGTCCCATCGCCCACCCACACCGCCCGCAGGCCGCCGGCGTCGAACGCGCGAAACGCCACGAGCCCCGCGTCGTTCGCCGACGGCGAGAAGAACTCGATCGAGCCCACGCCGTCCACGCCCTCGCGCGCGATCTGCACCGTCGTCGTCCCGTCCGAGAGGAACACGCCCCGCCCGCCCGCCGCGAGCGTCGCGATGAACGCCACGCGCCCGTCGTTCGTCAGCGCCACCGAATTGTCGAACCGCGCGTACGGCGAGCCCGGCTGGCTGTCGACGTCGCGCGCGATCACGACGAACGAGCCGTCCGCCGCGTACACACGCACCTGGTCGGGCTGCGTTTCGCCCGTCTGCCCCGCCGCCCCCAGGCGCACCTTGCCCGCGATCCTGCGCTGGTCGTTGAACGCGGGCGTGAAGAGGAACGAGACGTCGCTCGCCGGGTTGTACCCCGCCTCCGCCGCGTGGATCGCCTGCACGCCGTTCGACCACGAGATGAACGCCTGCCCCGCGCCCGTGACGCCGCCCCGGTAGCCGATCTGCCCCGACGCGTTGATCAGCGGCGAGCCGAACGACGTCACGCCGAAGGGAAAGCCCGGCGTCACCACGACCGAACCGGAGTTGTCCGAGGTGTCGATCCGCAGCACGCCCGAGGGGCTCGTGAACCGCTGCTCGGTCGCGATGAACCCGGCGTTGTTCAGCGTCGGATCGCTCAGCGCCGAGTCCTCGTTGTCGGGCGAGAAATAAATGATCGAGCCCGCACCGCCCCCGCCGAACCACATCCCGTCCGCCTCCGTCCCCGCGATCACCGCCACGCGGAACGCCACCCGCGCGTCGTCGTTGATCGCCGGCGTCGAGTTCGTGAAGAACGCCGCGTTCGGAAGGTTGAACGCGCCCGAAAAATTCGCCCGCGCCTGCAGGGCAGGGGCCTCGTACGCCGGCGGCGCGCTCAGCGCGGCCGACGACGCGACACCAAGAACGATCACCGGGATTGCTCGCATCTCTCTCGATTCCTTCCGCCGTCGGGGGGGCCGGCAAGCGCCGGGAACGCCCGTCGGGGCGGCGATGGGGGAAAAAAACGGGCCGCGGCCGGCTCAGACGCCGACCTCCCCCGAGTCTACCCGCGCCCCCGCACCCCGCCCCCTTCAAAACGCTGAATCCGCCCTCCACCCCCGGCGAAACCCTCCCGGGTCCGGCGGCCGTCTGCAGCGACCGCCGGAGACGTTTCCGGACCATCACGAACCCTCACCCTTCTCAGGAGACGATCCGACATGATCCGTCTGACTTCCCTCGCCCTCGCCGCGGCCGCTCTCACCCAGGGCTACGCCATCGCGGGCGGCGCCTGCTCGTCCGCCCAGCCCGTCGCCACCACCGTCGCGTACAACCCCAGCAAGGGCGCCTCCGACATCGTGGACACCGCCGTCGCCGCGGGCTCTTTCAAGACGCTCGCCGCGGCGCTGCAGGCCGCAGGCCTCATCGAAACCCTCAAGGGCCCCGGCCCCTTCACCGTGTTCGCGCCCACCGACGAGGCCTTCGCGAAACTTCCCGCCGGCACGGTCGAAAACCTCCTCAAGCCGGAGAACCGCCAGACCCTCATCGACATCCTCACCTACCACGTCGTGCCCGGGAAGGTCGGCTCCGACGCCGTCGTCACGCTCACGAACGCCGCCACCGTCAACGGCCAGCGCGTGGACATCGTCGCCGCCAACGGCAAGGTCATGGTGGACAACGCCAACGTCGTCAAGGCCGACGTCTGGGCCAGCAACGGCGTCATCCACGTCATCGACGCCGTCATCATGCCCTCCACCAAGGACATCGTGCAGACCGCCGTCGCCGCGGGCTCGTTCAAGACCCTCGCCGCGGCGCTCGAGGCCGCCGGCCTGGTCTCGACGCTCCAGGGCGACGGCCCCTTCACCGTCTTCGCGCCCACCGACGAGGCGTTCGCGAAACTGCCCGCCGGTACGGTCGAGAATCTCCTCAAGCCGGAGAACCTCGCCCAACTCCGCGCCGTGCTGACCTACCACGTCGTGCCCGGCCGCGTGTACGCCGATCAGGTGGTCAAACTCACCGCCGCCCCCACGGTGCAGGGCGCGAGCGCGAAGGTGTCCACCCGCGCCGGCAAGGTGATGATCGACAACGCCGCCGTGGTGAAGACCGACATCGAGGCCTCCAACGGCGTCATCCATGTGATCGACGCGGTCATCCTCCCGCCCTCGAACTGATCCGGTCCCTTCGGGGCGGCCCACCCGCCCCGAGCCCGGGAGAAGGCGCGCCCGGCGGGGGACACCCCGCCCGGCGCATTCAAGGAGCGGCGCTCGGCGGCGCCGCTCCCCCGCCGGCGAGCGCCGGCGACCATCGGAGCATCCGCGTGGTGTGCGCGATCCAGGCGCCCAAGTCCCGCAGCCCAAAGCCGTGCAAGGCCGGCGCCGAACGGCTATCCTCTCGGACCACAACGGCGCGGCGCGGACGCGCCGTAAAGGGGTTTGCTTCGGCCGTGACTGCCTCACTTCTGGAACGCGTCGCGCGGGGAGACGAGTCGGCCGTGCGCGACTCGTTGGAGGCCTACAGCCCCCTGGTCTGGTCCCTCGCGCGCCGCCTGTGCCACGACCGCGCCGAAGCCGAAGACGCCGTGCAGGAGATCTTCGTCGACCTCTGGCGCAGCGCCGGACGATTTAACCCCGCCGTCGCCTCCGAGCCCACCTTCGTCGCCATGATCGCCCGCCGCCGGCTCATCGACCGGCTCCGACGCGCCGGCCGACGCATCGCGCCCGTCGCCATGCCCGAGGGCGACGTCTCCTCCGCCGGCATGGCGACGCCCGCCGCGCCCGCCGAACTCAGCGAGGAAGCACGCGTCGCCCTCGACGCCATGCGCTCCCTCAGCGACGAGCAGCAACGCGTCCTCCAACTCTCCATCATGCAGGGACGCTCCCACGCCGAGATCGCCCAGATCACCGGCATGCCGCTGGGCACCGTCAAGACCCACGCCCGGCGAGGCCTCATCCGCATACGCGAGGCGCTCGACCCCTCACGGTCCGGCCGCCCGCAGCCCGCGGCAGGAGGCGGCGCGTGAGGCTCCCCGCCATCGAATCCCGACTCGCCGAACTGCTCGCCGACCGCGCGCTGCTCGGCCTGAACGAGCCCGAGAGCGCCGAACTCCGCGACCTGCTCCGCGACGAGCCCGGCGTCGACGAGTGGGCCCTCGAACGCGCCGCCACCGCGCTCTTCGTGGGCATGGCCGGCCTCGCCCTCGAAGCGCCGCCCGCCTCCGTCCGCGTCCGTCTCGAAACCGCCGGGGACCATTTCGCCGCCTCCCGCAGACCTACGACCGTCGCCGACCAAACCCCCACGGTCGTCAGCCGCGTGGGACGCGCCTCGCCCGCATTCGCCTGGCTCGCCGCCGCTGCGTGCCTGGCGCTTGCCGCCGTCGCCTGGTGGCCGGCCCGCCCCGGAGCGCCCATCCCCGCCGACCCCATCGCCCTCGTGGACGCCAGCGCCGACGCGCTCAGCATCGCGTGGGCCCCCGGCCCCGACGAAACCGGCAAGGCCGCACAGGGGCGCGTGGTCTGGTCCGACGCGTCGCAAGCGGGGTACATGGAGTTCCGCGGCCTGCCGTCGCTGGACCCGGCCCGGTGGCAGTACCAACTCTGGATCGTGGACCCGGCGCGCGACCAGCGACCCGTGGACGGCGGCGTGTTCGACGTGCCCGCGTCCGGCGAAGCGCTCGTCCGCGTCCCCATCGACGCCAAACTCCGCGTGGACCGGCCCGTGGCCTTCGTCGTCACCGTCGAACAGCCCGGCGGCGTCGTCGTCTCCAGCCAGGAGCGCGTCGCGCTCATCGCCGCCCGCAGCGACTGACGCCCAAATGAGAATCGGTATCGACCCCCGCGCCCCCGCGCAGCCGATAGCGTGATCGCCGCATGCCGCGATCCGCCGCCACGATCGACGTGCCCCTGCTCCTGCCCGCCGAGGCGCCCGCCCGCGAGCAGGCGCTCCGCCACTTCCTCCGCCACGTGCGCGAGGAGGCGGGCGTCCGCGCCGCCGAGGTCCGGGACACGCCCCTCAACGGCGCGCCGCAGCCCACCCTGCACGTCACCCTCAACCCCAGGACCACGCCGCTCGAGGCGCTGCACCGGATCGCGCGCCACAGCGGCATCGAGTTCCGCGAGCGGTGGGGGAGCGTCCTGTGGCGCGTGGAAGGGATGGTCTCGCCCAAGAGCGAGGAGGCCATCGAGGCCGCGCTCGCAGACCTCGCCAACGTCCACGCCAGCGCGTCCTTCGCCTCCAAGACCGTCCGCATCGAGTTCGATCGGCAGTCCTGCGCGCTGCCCGAGGTGGCCATGCGCCTGGCGCGCCTGGGCTTCCGCGTCCGCCCCGCGCGCGGGCCGCGCGCCGCCGCGCCCCTCCGCCGGTCCGTCGCCGAACGCGTCGCTTGGGTGTGGTCGATCCCGCGCGAGTACGCGGAGTTCACCGCCGCGGCGCTGGGCGGCGCGTTGCTCGCCGCCGGATTTCTCGCCGAGAAGGCCGGCGGCGCCCCGCCGGCGGCGACGCTGCCGATCTACATCCTCGCCGCCGTCGCCGCGGGTTGGTTCACGGCGCGCGACACGGCGCTCTCCCTCGCGCGGTTCCGCTTCAACATCGACGTCCTGATGTTCGTCGCCGCCATCGGCGCGGGCCTCTTGGGGCACATGGCCGAGGGCGCGCTGCTGCTCGTGCTCTTTGCGCTGGGCCACGCGGGCGAAGACATGGCCATGTCCCGCGCCCGCAAGGCCATCCAGGCCCTGCACGAGATCGTCCCGGACACCGCGAACCGCATCGAGCCCGACGGCTCCGTCCGCGCCGTCCGCGCCGAAGAACTCGCCGTCGCCGACCGCGTGCTCGTCCGCCCGGGCGAGCGCATCCCCGCCGACGGCGCCGTGGTCGAGGGCGTCAGCGCCGTCGATCAGGCCGCGATCACCGGCGAGTCCGTCCCCGTCGAAAAGAGCGCCGGCTCGCCCGTGTTCGCCGGGACGGTCAACGGCGACGGCGCGCTGACGATCGCCGTGGAGAAGCCCTCCACCGAGACCACGCTCGCGAAGGCCATCCGCCTCGTGGAAGAAGCGCAGACGCGCAAGAGCCCGACCGAACTGTTCACCGCGCGCATCGAGCGCTGGTACGTCCCCGCCGTGCTCATCGCCACCGGCGCGCTCCTGGTCGTCATGCCCATCGCCGCCGGCGGCGCCTTCGAGCACTGGAAGACATGGTTCTATCGCTCCATGGCGTTCCTCACCGCCGCCTCGCCCTGCGCCCTGGCCATCGGCACGCCCGCCGCCGTCCTGAGCGCCCTGGCCCGCGCCGCGCGCATGGGCGTGCTCATCAAGGGCGGCGCGCACCTGGAGACCCTCGGCAAGGTCCGCGCCGTCGCCTTCGATAAAACCGGCACACTCACCCTCGGGCGCCCGCGCGTCGCCGCTGTCCGTCCGCTCGCCGGCGCCGACGAGTCCGCGGCGCTCTTCGCCGCCGCCGCCGTCGAGGCCGCCAGCGCCCATCCCCTCGCCCAGGCCATCGTCGAGGAGGCCCGCGCACGAGGGTGGGACGGCGCCCACGCTTCGTCTGTCGAGCAGGCCGTCGGGCGCGGCCTGCGCGGGATCGTCGCCGGCGAAACCGTCGAAGTCGGCAGTCTCCGGCTCTTCGCGGACGACCCCCGCGCCGGCGAGGTCCGCCCGATCATCGAGTCCCTTGAGCGCGAGGGCGCCACCGCCGTCGCCGTCCGGCGCGCGGGCGCCTTCGTCGCCGTCATCGCACTGGCCGACACCGAGCGCCCCGAGGCCGCGGCCATGATCCGCGGCCTCCGCGCCTTGGGCGTGCGACGGACCGTGATGCTCACCGGCGACAACAAGCACGTCGCCGCCGCCGTCGCGTCGCGCCTGGAGCTCGACGAGTTCCACGCTGGCCTTCTCCCCGAAGACAAGATGGACGCCATCGCCGACCTGCGCCGGCGCGAGGGCGTCGTCGCGATGCTCGGCGACGGCGTCAACGACGCACCCGCGCTCGCCGCCGCCTCGCTCGGCGTGGCGATGGGCGTCGCCGGGTCCGACGTCGCGCTGGAGACCGCCGACGTGGCCCTCATGCACGACGACCTCTCGCGATTCACCGGCGCGATCCGGCTCGGACGCTCGGCGCGCGCCGTCATCCGCCAGAACCTGGTGATCGCCATGGGCGTGATCGCCGTGCTGGCGCCTCTCGCCGCAGCGGGCTACACCACCATCGGCTGGGCCGTGGTGTTCCACGAGGGCAGCACGGTGGTGGTGGCGCTCAACGCGCTCCGGCTGCTGCGGCGCTCCGCCGCGGAATAACCGTCGCCATCAGTCGTGCGGCTCGGCGAGCAGGCGGTCCACCGTGCGGGCGAACTCCGCGTCCGACGGCTTGGTCCGCGGCCCGAACCGCGCCACGACCTTGCCCTCGCGATTCACGAGGAACTTGTCGAAGTTCCACTTGATCTCGCCGCCCACCGGCTCGGGCTGCGCCGTCAGCATCGCGTAGAGCGGATGGATGTCCTCGCCCTTGACGCTGATCTTCTCGAACACCGGGAACGTGACGCCGTACTCCCGCTCGCAGAACGCCGCGATGTCCTCGTTCGACCCCGGCTCCTGGTTCATGAAGTTGTTCGCCGGGAACGCGAGGATCGTCAGGCCCTGGTCCTTCTTCGCCTCGAACAGCGCCTGCAGGTCCTTATATTGCGGCGTCATCCCGCACTTGCTGGCGACGTTGACGATCAGGATCACGTCGCCCCGGTAGTTCTCGAGCCGCTGGGGCGTGCCCGAAACAAGGTTCATCGTGAAGCCGAAGATGTCCGAGGGCTTCTCCTCGGCCGAGGGCGTCGCCGGCTTGGGCGGCTGCGCCGCCCCGGGGTCGGTCGCCACGGCCAGCGCCGCGGCCCCGCCGGCGGCGATCAAGAGTCCCATCGAAAGCGCCGAACGATGACGGCTGACTCGCATGGCGTCTCCACCTTTCCTTTTGAAGGGGCCGCCCCGTTCGGGCGTCCCGCGCGATCACGATAGGTTCCGCGCCCCGCGGGCGCGCCGGCCGGCGTCGGAGCGAACTACGATCTCACGAATGGTTCGCCTGACCCGAACAGTCCGATGCAGCGTGGGCGCAGGGCGCCCCATGACCCCCGGCGCCGCCGGGACCCCCTCCGCCGGGCGCAACGGCTACGCGGGCTGGCCCCGCAGCGCCGGGCTGGCCCGGTTCTACGAACTGGACGTGTCCGTCGAGGGCGACGTCGAGCCGGTCACCGGGTACTTCCTGAACATTCAGGAGGTGGACCGCATCGTCCGCGAGACCGCCATCCCCTTCATCGACCAGGCCTGCGGGCGCTCCCCCGAGCGCGAGCCCGCCGAACTTCTGCCTTCCGTCGCCCGCGCGATGGCGCCCGCCCTCGCTGGGCGGCTCGCCTCGCTCCGCTGGCGCGTCACGCCCACGTACAGCGTCGAACTGGAGTCCGACCAGATGAACCGCGTCGTCATGCGCCAGCGCTTCGAGTTCGCCGCGTCGCACCGGCTGCACTGCCCGACCCTCTCCGACGAGGAGAACCGGCGCCTCTTTGGCAAGTGCAACAGCCCCAACGGGCACGGGCACAACTACGTCGTGGAGCCGGCCGTCGCCGTGCGCCTCAACCCCGCCGGCCCGCCGTCGTTCACCCTCGAAGCGCTCGAACGCCTCACCGGCGAGGCCGTGATCGCCCGCTTCGACCACAAGCACCTGAACGAGGACACCCGCGAGTTCGCGACGATCGGCGGCGTCAACCCCTCCGTCGAAAACATCGCGCGCGTCTGCTTCGACCTCCTCGCGCCCGCCATCCGCGAGGCCGGAGCCGAACTCGCCTCCGTCACCGTCTGGGAGACGGAGAAGACTTCGGCGACGTACCCGGCCTGACCGGCGCGCCGCGCAGCCACGCCGCGCCCTCCGCCGCGGCGCCGGGCGTCCACGCCGCCACGAACGCCGCGCGAGGCCCGTCCTCCATCACCAGCCAGCCGGGCATCTTCATCAGGCCCACCGGGTCCACCCCGTACGACGAGACGCCCGCGCGATCTCGCTGGATCGCCCCGCGGAACGGCGACAGCGCGCCGTCCAGCGCGCCCGGCGCGCCCTTGGCGTCCTCCCGCAGCGGAACAAACACGGTCGCGGCGCCGGGAATCGGCAGCAGGGGCGTGGGGTAGTCGCTGATCACCGCGTGCCCGCCCAGCGACGCGATGAAACGGTCCAGTTCCGCCCCGTGCTGCGCGCGCCACGCCTCCAGCGCAGCCCGCTTGGCCTCGATGTCCACGTCCACGTTCGCGCCGAGCCACAGGTCCAGCCCCAGCGCCGCGAACGCCGGCCAGTCCATCGGCGCGACGATCACGTACGAGCCCGGCGGCGAAGGCATCCCCGCGTCCTGGGGCCAGTGATCCAGAGTCAGTTCCAGCCGTTGCGGCTCTGCGCCGCCGCGCGCCGTCCAGGTGGCGTCGATGGCGATCAGGGGCGGCGCGCCGCCGGGGCGTTCGACGAACCGCGCGTGCAGCATGAAATCCCGCGCCTCCAGCAGCCCGAGCCGGTCGAGCGTCCTGTGCACGCGCCCAGAGTCGAACGCCTCCGGGAACGCGCTCCGCAGGCGGGCGACGCCCAGGTACGCCTCGAAGAACACCTCCCCGTGGGCCCTCGCGCCGTCCACCAGTGCGCGGTGCGCCCCCCATGGGCGCTCGCCCGCGCCGGCGCCCGAGGCGCGCTCCAGCGCGCCTCGCCCCAGGCCAACCACGAACGCGCCGGGCGTGGACGCCCACGAAACCTCGCGCCACGGCTCCCAGCCGTCCTCGGTGTACGCCACGGCCCGGGCCCCGCCGGGCAGGTCGAACGCGCGCTGCCGACCCGGCGGCGCGCCCGCGCCGGCTGGGGGCAGCAGGATCGATCGGATCGTCGGCAGGAAGCGTTCGTGCCCGCCCTCGGCCCGGATGGACAGCGCCATCTGCAGGCGCTCGACGTCCATCCCCGCCCCGACCGGGGGGCGCGAAGCGGAGAACTCCAGCACGCTCAGCGTGTGCGCCCGCGCGCCAACCTCCGACGCCGCGAGCAAGCCACGCACCGCCCCCAGCGCCCGACCTTCGCCCACGGCGCCGCCCGTCACGGCGCTGCGGACCATCGCGAGCATGGCCTCGCGCTGCGCGCGGACCTCCGGCGACGGCGCCGCGGCGCTGAAGCGCGAGGGGTCCATCCGCCACCACGCGACCGCGCCCGGGGGCGGCTCATCGGGCGAGGCGCCGAGCGCGCCGGCGGCGAGCAGAGTCAGCGCGGCCCCGCACCCGGCGGCGCGTCGGAAACAACAGGATGCGGCGTTCGATCTGGGCATGCGGTCTGGATGCGCCGAGGCGCATCGCCCCGTGTGTACGCCCCCTGAGGGGCGTGGGATCGGGTTCAGGGTAGAGTCTTTCCCGTGCCCGAGCCCGCCCGCATCCTGATCGTCCGCCCCAGCGCGCTTGGCGACGTCTGCCGCACCGTGCCGGTCCTGGCGGCGCTCAAACGCCGTCATCCGGACGCGTATGTTCATTGGCTTGTGAACGAGGCGTTCGCCCCCGCCGTTGTGGCTCATCCGGACCTGAGCGCCGTGATTCCGTTCCCTCGGGGGCGACTGGGGGCGTGGTGGCGGAGCCCATCGGCCGCGCGTGAACTGCGGGCGTGGCTGGGCTCGCTGCGCGCCGCCCGGTACGACCTGGTCCTCGACTGCCAGGGGCTCTTCCGCAGCGGGCTCTTCACCCGCTGGACGGGCGCGCCGCGGCGCATCGGGTACGCCAACGCCCGCGAGATGGGATGGCTGGGGCTGAATGAACGGGTGCATGCGCCGCGCGCCCGGCACGCCCTCGACCGCATGATGGCCCTCGCGCACGCCGCCGGCGCCGACCCGGGCGAGCCGCCCGACCTGCGCCTGTACTGCCCCGCCGCCGACCGCGAGGCGCTCAAGCCCGACCTCGCCCAAGCCCGCTACGCGCTCCTCGCGCCCACCAGCCGGTGGGTCGGCAAACGTTGGCCGGTCGAACGGTTCGCGGCGCTCGCCACGCGGCTGCTCGATGAGCGCCTGGTCGAGCGCGTGGCGTTCGTCGGCGCGGCGTCCGAACGAGGCCAGTGCGAGCCGCTCGCGCGACTGGCCGTCGCCGACCACCGCGTGCTGGACCTGGTCGGCGCGACCAGCGTTGGAGGGCTGATGGCGGCGGTGGAGCGCGCGGCGATCGTGGTCGCGAACGACTCGGCGGCGCTGCACATGGCGGTGGGGTTCGCCCGGCCACTGGTGGCGCTGTTCGGCCCGACGCACGTCGGCCTGGTCGGCCCGTACCGGCGCGAGGCGGACGTCATCCAGAAGATCGCCCCCGGCGAGCGGCTCGACCACAAGGACGAGGCCCTGGGCCGGCGACTGATGGAGCGGATCAGCGTGGACGAGGCGTTCGCCGCGGCCGCCGCCCGGATGTCCGGCGCCGATACCATGAGCCCGTGCTGACGCGGGAGTCCGCTGAGAGTTTGCCCCGGGAGACGGCGTCCGCGGCGCTGTCGCTGCGTCTGGCGAGCGCCTCGCCGCGTCGTGCGCTGCTGCTGCGCGAGCACGGCTTCGAGCACGAGGCCGTTCCTTCGCCGGTGGACGACACGGACCTGGCCCCGGGCTGCTCGACGCTGACGCAGTGGACGGCGGCGCTGGCATACCTCAAGGCGCGAGCGGCGCTGGAGGCGATGCGCGAGGAAGAGCGCCGGCGCTCGGTGGTGGTCGGCGCCGACACGACCGTGATCAAGGCCGGGCGCGCGCTGGGCAAGCCGGCCGATGAGCGCGAGGCCGCGCGGACGCTGCGGGCGCTTTCGGGCGGTGGGCACGAGGTCGCCACGGGCGTGTGCGTGCTGGCGCCGGGTCGTCCGCGGATCATCTTCGCGGATACGGCGCGTGTGCGCGTGGGCGAACTGCCGGGGGCGCTGATCGACGAGTACATCGCCTCGGGCGGCTGGCGTGGCAAAGCCGGCGCGTACAACCTTTCGGAGCGTCTGGCGGCGGGATGGCCGATCGAGTTCGAGGGCGATCCGGGGACGATCATGGGCCTGCCGATGCGCCGGCTGGAGCCGATCCTTCGGCGTGCGATGGGGGCGGGGCGCTGATGGGCCCGGGCATCGTCACGCCGTGGGTCCCGCTGCCGATCGCCGGCGCGCTGATGGCGCTGGTGGCCTGGCACGCGGCGGGCATCGAGCGCTCCGACGAGCCCCTGAGCCGCCGGCGGATCCGCGTGATGAACGGGTGGGTGATGCTGGTGTGCCTGCCGCTGCTGGCCGCGGGCTTTTCGCTGGTGAACCCGCACGCACGCCCCAAGACGTTCGCGATCGTGTGGCTGGGCGCGGCGTCGCTGTTGCTCCTGAGCGTGGCGCTGGCGGTCGCCGACGCGCTCAACACCGTTCGGCTCTCCCGCGCCCGCGCCGCCCGGCTGTCCGACGCGTTGCGCGACGCGGCGGAACGCGTTGAAAGGGGGGCGCCGTGAGGGCCGACGCGTCGTCCGGTCGTGGCCCGGCGCCGGCGATCATCGCGGCGCCGATCGAGCCGATCTATCGCGCGGTGGTGGCGCGGCGCAACGCCTCGTTCGACCGGGGCCGGCGCGTCACGCGCCTGCCCGTGCCGGTGGTCAGCGTGGGCAACATCAGCGTCGGCGGCACGGGCAAGACGCCCATGGTGATGTGGTGCGTCCGGGCCCTGCGCGCCGCAGGGCGGCGCCCGGCGATCGGCATGCGGGGATACGGCGCGCGGGTGTCCAAAGGCGTGGCGTCGCCGTCGGACGAGCAGGCGGAGTACCTCGAGTCGCTGCCGGGCGCTCCGATCGCCGCGGCGCCGGACCGGGCCAGCGCGCTGCGACGCCTGCTGCGCGAGGACAAGTCGGTGGACGGCGTCGTGCTGGACGACGGGTTCCAGCACCGGTTCGTGGCGGGCGACGTGGACATCGTGCTGATCGACGTGACGCGCGACCCGTTCGCGGACCGCTGCCTGCCTGCCGGCTGGCTGCGCGAGCCGGTGGAGTCGCTGGCGCGCGCGGGGGTGGTGGCGCTGACGCACGCGGAGCGCGTGAGCCGCGAGGCGGTGGAGACGATCCGCGCGCGGGTGGAGCGCGTGGCGCCGCGGGCGCGGGTGTTCGTGTCGCGCCACGAGTGGGACGGGCTGGAGGTGGGGGACGAGTCGTGGCCGACGTCGCGATTGAAAGGGATGCGGGTGCTGGCGCTGTGCGCGGTGGGCAACCCCGGCGCGTTCCTGGCGCAGGCGCGGGCCGCGGGGGCGGAGGTGGCGCGGGAGTCGGTTCGGCGCGACCATGCGCCGTACGACGGCGAGGCCGCGGCCCGGATCGTGGAGCAGGCGGCGATGCTGGGCTGCGACGGGATCCTCACGACGTCGAAGGACTGGGTGAAACTGCGTCCGGCGCTGGAGGAGATCGGCGCCGCGGGCCGGAGCGTGCCGTTCGTCCGTCCCCGGCTGGCCCTGGCGTTCGACGACGAGGCGGGGCTTCGCGCTCTGCTGCTCGCGTCCTGCGGCGGGGCGGCGCTGCTACGCTAAGGGGCTTATGGAGCCCATCCTCGCAGCCCTTGGTCGCTGGCGGACCGTCCGCGTCGCGGTCGTCGGCGACTACATGCTGGACCAGTTGGTTTACGGCGACGCCGAGCGCCTGAGCCCCGACGCGCCCGTGCCGGTGCTGGCGGTGCGCGACACGCAGAACCGGCCCGGCGGCGCGGCGAACGTGTGCCTGGACCTGATCGCGATGCGCGCGGAGGTGCGCGCGGTGGGGCTGGTGGGCGACGACGCTGAGGGACGGCTGCTGCGCGATGCGCTGGGCGGCGCGGGCGTGGGGGTGGGGGGCGTCACGACTGACGCGGCGCGCCCGACGACGCTCAAGCGCAGTCTGATCGGCCTGGCGCAGCATCGGCATCCTCAGAAGATGTTCCGGATGGACGTCGAGGTCCGCTCGCCGGTGTTCGGGCAGGCCGAGGCGGCGCTGGTCCGCGCGGCGCTGGAGGCGGTGGAGTGGGCGGAGGTGGTGTGCATCGAGGACTACAACAAGGGCGTGTGCTCGCCGGCGGTGTGCGCCGCGGTGATCGAGCGCGCCCGGGCGCTGGGCCGGCCCGTGCTGGTCGATCCGGCGTCGATCGAGGACTATTCCAAGTACCGCGGCGCGACGTGCGTGACGCCGAATCGCACGGAGGCCGAACTGGCCGCCGGGCGGCCGGCGCCCTCGGGCGACGGCCCGGACACGCTGGCGCCGCACTGGCGCGCGCTGGCGCACGACCTGGCGGCCCGGAACGACTTCGAGCACGTGGCGCTGACGCTCGACCGGCACGGCGCGCTGCTGCTGAGCCGCGGGCGCGACGCGGTGCACGTGCCCACGGTGGCGCGGAAGGTGTACGACGTGACGGGGGCGGGGGACATGGTGCTCGCGGCGCTGGCGGCGGCGGTTGGCAACGGCGTGGGCTGGGAGGACGCGGTGCGGTTCGCCAACGCGGCGGCCGGGCTGGAGGTCGAGATCTTTGGCGTCGAGCCGATCCCGCTGGAGCGGATCCATCACGCGCTGCTGGTGGATCACAACCGCCTGGCGGGCAAGTCGCGCACGCTGGCGGAGGCGAAGATCGAAGCGGCGGCCCATCGGCGCGAGGGGCGGAAGATCGTCTTCACCAACGGCTGTTTCGACCTGCTGCACGCCGGGCACATCGCGCTGCTGCGCCACGCTCGGACGCAGGGCGACGTGCTGATCGTGGGGCTGAACGCGGACGAGTCGGTGCGCCGGCTGAAGGGGCCGGAGCGGCCTGTCCACAACGAGAAGGACCGCGCGCTGGTGCTGGGCGAACTGGCCTCGGTGGACATGGTGGTGGTGTTCGAGGAGGACACGCCCGAGCGCCTGCTGCGCGAACTGCGCCCCGATGTGCTCGTCAAAGGCGGCGACTACACGGTGGATAAGGTGGTGGGCCGGGAGATCGTGGAGTCCTACGGCGGGCGGATCGCGCTCGCGCCCATGCTCGAGGGGCGCAGCACGACCGGCGCGATCGGCAAAATCCGGGCTTCGCGGTCCGAAGCGGTGGGCACGTGAGCGCGTCGGCGGTGGATTGGAACGCGCTGTCGCTGCCGGAGTTCTTCGAGGCGGCAAAGCGGACGGGGCTCGTGCGCCGGCTGATCGAACTGGCCCGCGATGAAGACCTGCTCGAGGGCGGGGATGTCTCCAGCGCGGCGATCATCCCGGAGCACGCGGCGGGGCGCGCCGCGCTGGCGGCGCGGGCGCCGGGCGTGGCGGCGGGGCTGGCGTGTGCGCCGATCGTGGCGGAGGTCTTTGGCGGGCGGTGCGCGTGGCGGGCGCTGGCGGCGGACGGGGAGCGGGTCGAGGCCGGGCGCGTGGTGGGGGAGATCTCCGGGCCGCTGCGCGACATCCTCGCCATTGAACGCACGCTGCTCAACCT
>JACVCK010000247.1 GCA_016742055.1 Phycisphaerales bacterium | reverse complement strand
GCCGTTGTCCTTGAAGATGAAGTCGACGCGGGTGACGCCGTCGTCGCCGTGCTCCACGATCTGGTGCCCGGCGCGGGCGCCGTCGCCGGCGAACGCGGTGTAGCGGACGGTCTCGGCGGCAGGCGCCCGGGCCGGGGTGACAAGCCGGGGGAGAGGCCGGGGAGCAGTGCGCCGGGAGGCTGCCCCGGGGGCGCGGGCGGCCGCGGAGGGGTTCCTGGGGATGCTGGGGTGCCCGGCGAGCGAGGATCAGGCGGCCCGCCTGTGCCGCGTGCTGGCGGACGGCGCCCGGCGGGCCCCGGCGGGCTCTCCGTAAGCCCGGATGTTCCCCCCGGTTGCGGGAGTTGGCCGGGTCCGGTAGGTTGCCCGGTCGTGACGCTTCGCCACTTATCTCCACCCGCGGCGGCCTCCCCGGAGGTCGCGGGGCCGTTCTCGGACCGAGTTTCGGTCTGGGAGGCCGGAAGATGAGCGAAGGCGCAAGATTTCTCTTGAAAATAGCGCCGTCTCGGTGCATATATGGAGAAGCGGCTTTGCGCCCCGCCGTCGGGCGACTGCGCGGAAGGTGTTCGTCGTTTGTTCCTGACGGTTCAGCCACGATTTCAGAGGGATTGAGCGGGATCTGACCAAGCGAGGATGGGGAGAATTCCAGTTCGTTTCGTGTGTGTGAGCGGCGGTGAGGCCCTGAGCAATGGGCCGAGCAACGCGGAGGTGTCGGCCGACAGGCCGGCCCCGACCATTCTTGACGGCGACCGGGCCTTTCACGGGCCCGAGCGAGCGTTGGACCGGTCCCCGGCGTGTGAGAAGCGCCGGGCCGGGTGGTGAGAGCAAACGTCCGCGTGTGCGGACGAGCGAACCCTTCCCGTTCGGCCAAAGCGTGGGCCGCGCGGGTGTCCCCGGTCGTGTGCGACGGCGTCGTCGCACCAAGCGTGCGCGCCGTCCAACGGCGTCGCAGTGAGGAGATTTTTTATGAAGATCGGACTTTTTGCAGGCGTGTCCGGCCTCGCCATGAGCGCGGCTGTGCTCGCCGCCCCGCAGTTCGCGGACTTCCGCGCGCTGGGGACGGATGACCTTCCCATGAACCCGCGCCTCGAGCGCCACGGCGCCGTGCAGGCCGCCGGCACCGCCATCGACCTCGGCAACGGCGGCGTGACCGTCGGCCGCGGCTCGGCCGGCGAGCGCGGCGTGCTGATCTCGTTCACGGACAACCTTGAGAACCTCAACGTGTTCCCCGCGCTGCTCAACGGCCAGGCCGGCAACGCGGTGTGGACCGGCGCCGCGATCACCGGCACGAACCGCTGGCTCGGCACGACCGTCGCCGGCCGCACGTCGTTCGCCGTCAGCGACGCCGTCGCCGGCAACTCGACGAAGAAGGCCCGCCTGAACGCCACCACGGCGTTCGGTCCGGACCTGTTCTTCTTCGGCCTCCGCTACGAGTTCCTCCGCACCAACGCGCCGCTGGTCCGCTTCGGCTTCGCCGCCGACGTCGGCCAGCCCGCCCGCGTCGAGCACGACATGTACGTGACCTCGATCGCGACGATGTGGACCTCCGAGCCCATCTTCGTCACCTCCGGCTTCATCGTGTCCCGCCTCCTCTGGGGCGGCACCTGCGTCGCCGGCTGCCCTGACATCGGCCTGCCCACCGGCCCCCTGCCGGGCGTCTACGTCCTGGGCGTCAACCCCAACTCGTTCCTCACCGGCATCTTCCGCACCTGCCGCTGGATCGGCTCGGCTCCGACCGGCCAGTCCGTCGGCAACGACGTGGTCATGCAGTCGGCCGCGTGGATCCGCGTCCGTCACGACATCACCGCCGCCGGCGACGTCGAGTCCGCGCTGAACTACAATGACAGCACCGGCTTCCACCTGTGCTACTCCGACACCTTCCTCACCGGCACCAAACTCGACTCGCTCGGCGCCAACGGCTCCTACGAGGTCACCAACAGCCCCGCCTACTACGACAACTTCCTCGGCTCCGGCGTCGAGATCGTCCTGCCCACGCCCCCGCAGGACCTCAACTGCGGCCCGAGCGGCTACGGCGACGACATCCAGTGGCTCAACGCGGGCCCCCTGAAGGACCAGAGCGACCTCTGGTTCGACGCGCTGTCCTCCCGCGCCAACGTTGACGTCTCGTCCGGCGACCAGTTCCTCCGCCAGACGAACATCTTCTCGGACAACAAGTACCGCGAAGAGTTCACGCGCACCATGCCCCAGGTCGTCGCCACTCCCGGCAACCCCTGGTCCTTCTGCGAAGAGACCCGCGTCTCGGCCTCCAACGTCACCCCCCGCGGCATCGCGCTCGTGTCCTTCCTGGACAACGCGTTCGTGACCCGCGTCCAACTCGGCCACTTCGACCCCTCCGCGGCGCCCCCCTACAAGGGCCGCGTCTTCGTCCAGCACAACGCCAACTACAGCCCGATCGACGACGAGGACACCCTCGATCCGTTCCTCGCCGGCCCGAACGGCAACGGCGCCGTGGCCCGCATCGGCAACGCGTCCACCATCGGCGATCCGAACTTCGACTACTACGACTCCGGCGTGACCGTCCCCGCCGGCGGCCCGGCCAACCCCCGCGTCCTCTGCATCACGGGCGCTTGCCGCACTTCAGTTCCAGATCCC
>JACVCK010000042.1 GCA_016742055.1 Phycisphaerales bacterium | reverse complement strand
CTCCTGGCCGCCGCGTTCGCCTCCGCCGCGCTCGCCCAGACCGCCGAGCCCGCCCCGCCCCCCGCCGACCCCGGCGCCGCGGAGCAGCCCCGGCACGAAACGCCCTCCGACTTCAACGCCTCCCTCACCGTCTACCTCTGGGCGACGAGTCTCTCCGGCGACGCGCGGGTCCGCGGCGCCGACCTCTCCGTGGACGCGCAGTTCCTCGACGTCGTTCAGGACGCCGACACGCTCCTGGGCCTCATGGGCGCGCTCGACCTGCAATACAAGCAACTCGTCTTCCAGATCCACCCCACCTGGATGCACGTGGGCATCGACCAGAAAACCGCCGGCGCCCAGGGCGTCCCCATCCGCGCCGATTACGACTCCGACACCCTCTGGGTGGAGGGCTTCGCCGGCTGGCGCGCCATCGAACGCGCCATCGGCGAGCCCGACTCCTCGCGCCGCTTCATCCTCGACGCCTTCGTCGGCGGACGCGTCACCTACCTCGAAACCGACCTGGGCCTCACCGCCCTCAGCGCCGTCACCCTCCCCGACGGCACGAACCTCCCGGCAGGGACCAAGGTCGGCGTCTCCGACTCCGAAGCATGGTTCGACCCCTTCGTCGGCGCCCGCGTCCGCATCGACCTCACCAAAACCTGCACGCTCGGACTCCGCGGCGACATCGGCGGCTTCGGCATCGGCTCCGAGTTCGCCTGGCAGGCCGCGGCGTTCCTCAGTTGGAAGTTCGACCTCTTCGGCGCCGACGCCGCGCTCCTCCTGGGCTACCGCGCGCTGGGACAGGACTACCAGGACGGGAACTTCGCCTGGGACGTCATCGCCCACGGCCCCGCGCTCGGCCTGAACATCGCGTTCTAAGCGCACGCGATTTCTCCGCCGCGAAGCGGCGAAAGCACGTAGCCGGGGGCGCCAGCCCCCGGTCAGATCGCATCACTCTTTGCCGCCGCGCAGCGGCGGGGGTGGCCAACTCCCGCGCCGCTTCGCGGCGCCCACCCCCACGGCCCATCCTCCCGGGGGCTCTCGCCCCCGGCTACGCGCCCGCGCCACTTCATGGCGTCCCGATCCGGGCGTCCCACTCCGCCGCCATTTTCTCCCTACCCTCCCTCCCGACACCCGCCCGATATCCCTTCCCCAGCCCCATGAAAATCCTCCACTACCTCAAAACCATGCGGCTCGAAGAAGGCGGCGTCGTCCGCGCCGTTCTCGACTTCTGCACCGCTCTGGCGGGCGCTTCCGGGGGCGCTTCCGGGGGCGGGCACAACGTCGTCCTCATGACCTTCGACGACCTCGACGTCCCCAAGGACTGGCCCCGGGTGGCCGCCTCCGCCGCGTGGGATCAGCCAGGCGGCCGGCCCAGCGTGGTCGTCCTCCCGCGCCCCAGCAAGCCCGGCGGGCGGTTCGATGCGGGCGCGATGGCGCAGGTCTCCGCCGCGGTCCGCGCCGCCGACGTCGCCCACATCCACGCCGTCTGGATCCCCTCCAACATGCAGGTCGCCAGGGCCGCCGCCCGTGCCGGCACGCCCTACATCGTCACCATCCACGGCATGCTCGACGACTGGTCCATGTCGCAGCGGACCCTTAAGAAGAAGGTCTACCTCGCGCTGGGCGGCCGGAAGTACCTCGAGTCCGCGGCGCTCGTCCACTCCACCGCCGAGTTCGAGCGCCGCCAGTCCGTCAAGTGGTACCCCAAAGGCCGCGCCGTCGTCGCGCCTCTGCTGTTCGATCTCCAACCCTTCCGCAACCTCCCCGGGCCCGCGGCCGCGCGGCGCGCGTTCCCGCTGGCGGCGTCCGATCTGCCCAAGGTCCTGTTCCTCAGCCGCGTGCACGAGAAGAAGGGCCTACCGCACCTCATCCGCGCCTGCCGCTTGCTCAAGGATGCGGGCCGTCCCGTGGCGTTGCTCATCGCGGGGACGGGCGAGCCGGCGTACGTCGAATCGCTCAAGACCCTCGTGCGCGAGCAGGGTCTGGATAACTCGACGGAGTTTCTCGGACTGGTCACGGGCGAGACGAAGGTCTCCCTGTTCGAAGCGGCGGACCTCTTCGTCCTGCCCACCAGCCAGGAGAACTTCGGCTTCGCGCCCATCGAGGCGATGGCCAGCGGCACGGTGGCGGTGACGACCAAAGGGGTCGATATCTGGCCGGAACTCGAGGAATCCGGTGGGGCGGTGATCGCCGACCCCGAACCCGCGCCCCTGAGCAAGGTTCTGGGCGAACTCCTGACCGATCCCGACCGAAGAACCGCCATGGGCGCCCGAGCCCGGGCGTGGGTTCTCGACCGGCTCGACGCCGGACGGGTCGTCGGCGAGTATGTGGCGATGTACGAGCGGGCGGCCGAGGCCCGGAGGAACCATTAGTCGATGCCGACGATCGGCAAGAGATTGCGCAAGTCGGTGACCCTGCGGGCCTGCTCGCACTTCACCACCTTCTGGCTCGGCACGCGCCTCCCGGACGCCGTGCCCCTGGTGTTCGTCGTCGGCTACCCCAAGTCCGGCACCACATGGGTCTGTCAGGTGGTGGCCGACTACATGCAGTTGCCGTTCCCCAAAGGCTCTATCCTCCCGGTCGGCTGTCCGGCGGTGGTGCACGGGCACGAGACGGTCTGGAAGTCCTACCGGCGGGGCGCGTACGTCCTGCGCGACGGGCGCGACACAATGGCCTCGCTCTACTTCCACATGGCCCGACGCGTGCCCGAGGGCGCCGCGGGCGCAAAACTGCGCAAACAATGGTTCGGAGGCGGGACGGACCTGCTCCAAAACCCCCGCAAGCACTTCGCGGCGTTCATCGACCGCCAGATGCACAAGCCCTTTGCCGCCCGCGTGAACTGGGGCGACCACGTCCGCACCTGGCTGGACAACAAGAACCCGCACGTGGCGCTGATCGGCTACGAGGCGCTCCTCGCCGACGGCGTGGCCACCCTGACCTCCGCCGTCCGGGCGATCACCGGCTCCGACGAGGTGGACCCCGAGCGCGCCCGCTGGGCCGTCGAGAAGTTTTCCTTCGCCCGCCAGTCCGGGCGCAAGTCCGGAACCGAGGACCGAACCACGTTCCTGCGCAAAGGCAAGGCCGGCGACTGGACCAACCACTTCACCCGCGAGGCCGCGGAAATCTTCGATCGACACTGCGGCGGCGCGCTGATCGACGCCGGCTACGCCCCGGACCGCTCCTGGGTGGCCTCCTGCACGGACGACCTCGCGCCGCCCGCGGCCCCAGGCCCGCAGCCCGCCGCCTCGGGGGCCGGCGCGTGAGATTGCCCGACTTCCTGCTCATCGGCGCCATGAAGTGCGGCACGACGACGCTCTTCATGGACCTCTGCGCGCACCCGCGCGTCTTCATGCCCGACGACAAGGAGCCCCACAACCTCTGCGACGACAATGTCCTCACCGACGAGGGCCGGCGCGAGTACGCCGCGCTCTTCGCCCCCGCACGCCCCGACCAGAAGTGCGGCGAGGCCTCGACCGGCTACACCAAACTGCCCACCCGCACCGGGGTGGTGGAGCGGGCGCGGAAGGTCCTGGGCCCGGACCTGCGCCTGATCTACATCGTGCGCGAGCCCGTCGCGCGGATCGTCAGCCACCACTACCACCTCTACTCCAACGGGCGCACCGGCAAGGTGATCGAGGACACCCTCCGCAAGGACCCGCGCCTCATCGACTACACACGCTACGCCACCCAGGTTGAGCCCTGGATCGACGCTTACGGGCTCGACGCCGTCCTGATCGTGCGGTTCGAGTCCTTCATCAAGGACCGGCGCGGGCACGCCGCGGCGCTGCACCGCCACCTGGGCATCGAAGAGCGCCCCGAGGTCGTGAACGAGGACGCCTCGGCGAACCGGGGCGAGGGCAAGCCCGTGGCGCGGGGCCTGACGGGCTTTTTCCGGAGTCCGCTCTATAAGAAGGTGGTGCGCGGGCTGGCCCCCGCGGGCGCTCGCAAGTGGGCCCAGCGGACGCTGCTGTCCAAAGCGCCGGACCGTCCCGGCCCGCCCCGTCCCGAGACGGTCGAGCGGATCCTGGACGAACTGGCCCCCGAATGCGAGCGATTGGGCCGCATCATGGGGGTTTCGGGCCCGGTGTGGGACCCGAACGAGGTCCGTCGGCGTTTCGGCGCCAATGATGGCTCCGCGGGCTCGCCCGAGAGCCCGGCGGCCCGGAGGGGCGCCACTTCCCCGGCCTCCGAGGCCCGATCAGCCGAAGAATAGGAACCCATGCCGACCCTTCTGGCCATCTACCTGTCGCTGCTCTCCCTCAGCATCCTCGTGCTGATGATCGTCCAGTTCGTCCGCCGCCAGGTGGAACTGCTGTCGATCCGCAACTTCTTCCTCCTGGGCCTGATCGTCTTCCAACTCACCAGCGCCATCCCCCCGATCGTCACCCAGACCAACAACCGCTACTCCCTCCAGAACTGGACCTCCGCCGGCTTCCAGTTTTCGGTCATGGCGTCGATCTTCCTCGCCCTGTTCTTCCTCTTCTATCGATGGGGCCCCGGCGCCAAGCAACTGGCGCGGCTGGTCCCAACGACCCGCGTCGTCCCGCCCGAGCCGCTGCTGTTCTTCCTGGCCATCGCCCTCACTGTCGCCGCGTTCGTCGGTCGCGTGGGCGTCGAGATCCCCAACAACACCGTCTCGGCGCTGTTCGGCAAGGTTGCGCTGGCGTTCGCGGCCATGGCCTGCGGCATGGCGGGCTGGATCTGGGCCCCGCGTCTGTTCAACCCCATCATCGCCATCTTCGCCGCGGGCATCGTGGTCGTGAACCTGGGCCTGGTGCTCTCTGAAACCTTCGGGCGACGCCCCCTGGTGGCCATCGGCGCCGCGCTGCTCTGGGGCATGTACTACTCCTACTGGCGGAACCTGAAGTTCACGCAGGTCGCCCCGCGACTGGCCCTCATCGCGATCCCCCCCGTGGTGCTGCTCGCGGCGTTCACCTCGGTCCGCGAGTCCCAGCAGCGCCTGGCCCTCGGGCAGCGCGTCTCCCAATTGACCAACACCTCGAACCTCGACGAGGGGTTCTTGGATCTGCTCAGCGGCCAGAACTGCGCCCCCACGAGCATGTGGCTGATCGACAACTACCCCGAGCGGTTCGAGTACCGCCACCTCATGACCATCAAGTACTTCTTCATGCTGCCGATCCCCCGCGCGATCTGGCATGAAAAGCCCGAGCCGCTCTCCACCGAGATCGCGTCCAAGGCGCGGATCCAGGGCGTGCGCCAGGATGAACTCAAGATCGGCCCCGGCGTCGTCGGCCACGCCGCCGCCGAAGGCGGCTGGTACGCGCTGGTCATCTACGGAGTCGTCGCGGGCCTGTTCATCCGGTTCTTCGACGAACTCGTGCGCCTCAAACCGTGGAACCCGTACATCGTGCTGCCGATCGGATCGGCGATGGGCCAGGTCGTCGGCTTGCCGCGCGGCGACGCGGCGGTGTTCGGCGCGAACTACGTCGCCGCCGTGCTGGGCGCGTACCTGTCGATCCTGGTGATCGCCAAGGTCCTCGGCGCCGCGGGCCTCGGACGCGTGGAGGACGAGGTCATCGGGCACGCGCCGGCCGAGGACGGCTACTCCGAAGACGGCGCGGACGCCGACGAGTACGCCGACGCCGCGCACGCCTGAGGCGGGCCCGAACCCCGGAAGCGAGACCCCCGCAGCATGCGCCGCAAACTCGCCTCCGCCATGCACCAGCGACCCCAGCGGACCTCCAGCAAACTGCTGGTGATCGCCGCGTCGTCGTGGCTGCGGATCGTGATGAACATCGCCATCACGCTCGTCCTGGCGCCCATGCTGATCCAGCACCTGGGTTTGGCGATGTTCGGCGTGCTGGCGCTGGTGACGGTGACGATGGGCGCCAACAACCCCATGCGCGCCGCCGTGGGCAAGACCCTCACCCGCGAACTCACCGGCGCGCTCGCCTCGGGCGATGAGAAGCGCATCTCCACCGTCTTCACCAACGGCGTGTGCCTGGCGTGGATCGCCGCCGGCATCGCCGCCTGCGTCGCGGGCGCGATCGTCGCCACCGGGCCGCTGTTCCTCAACCACCCGCCCGGCGCCACCAACCTCCTCCGCCTCGCGCTGCTCTGCGAAGCCCTCCTCATCGTCGAGGTCCTCGCGCTCTTTCCCTACAAGAACCTCTACATCGCCAGCCACCGCCACCTGCAGGAAAACCTGCACCGCACCATCGACCGCGTGATGGACCTGGCCTCGGCGGTGATCGCCATCTACCTGCTGCCCCAACTGCTGACCGTCAACGTCTTCGCGGCGTTCGTCGTCCTCCGCGTGACGCTGCGCACGGCCCACGGCGTCGCCAAGGCGCTGGAGATACGCCGCCTCGAGCCCTTCGCCCGGTTCCGCCGTGCCCTCATCAGCCGCACGGTGATGAAGTCGCTCGCCGCCACCGGCGGTCTGGCGATGGGCAACCAGACCGCGCGACTGGGCTTCTACTCCTCCGATCCGATCCTCCTGAACCTGTTCTTTGGCCCGGTCTACAACGGCATCTATCAGGTCATCAACCAACTCCGGGGCTTCACGCGCATGTTCGGCGGGAACATCGCCTTCGGCGTCGAGAGCGTCGCCGCCGACCTCCACGAGAAAGGCCGCGCCGCGACCAACCAGGCGCTCATGCTCACCGTCATGCGCGTCGCCTTCGGCGTGACCGCGTTCTTCGCCGTGGTGATGGGCTGCCTGGCCGGGCCGATCATGCAGGTCTGGATCGGCCAGCGCCTGAACACGGCGCAGAACCAGGCGCAACTTGCCGCCGTCGGGCTCACCACCCAGCAGGCGTTCGTCTTCGCCTGGCAGTTCTTCGCGATCGTGCTGCCGGGCGTGGTGCTGGCCGAGACCAACGTCGCCGCGGGCAACATCCTCTACGGCATGGGCCACGAGAAGCGGACCGCGCCGGCGCTGATGGGCGGCGCGCTCGTGAAGGTGATCCTCGCCGTCGCGGCGATGCTCGCCTGGCGCGACGCCCGCGCCATGGCCGCCGCCACGCTCCTGTGCCAGATCGTCCTCTTCGGCGTCTACTTCCCCCTCCTCATCCGGAGCATCATGGGCATCCCGCTCCGCCGCCAGTTCGTCCAGACGTTCCTGAGGCCGTCGATCCCCGTCATGCCCGTCGCCATCGCCGGCGCGGCGCTGATCTGGTTCGTGCGCTCGTGGAATCTACCTCTGCTCCTGGGCTCGTGCATCGCGATGGGCGCGCTCTGGGCGCCGCTGGCGTTCTTCATCGTGTTCGACAAGCCCGAGCGCGACCGCATCCTCGCCATGGCCGGCCCGCTTTTGCGCCGCGTGGGCCTCGGGCGCTTCGTGCCCAAGGTCGATCCCGCCAAGCGCATGACGAAGAAGGAACGCAAGCGGTTGCTCGAAGAGCAGCGGGCCGCGGCCGGACTGAACGAAGCCCCAGGCCCGGCAGCCGACTGAACGGGCGTCACTCCGGCAGCAGCAGCCGCACCTTCACGGGCACGTGGTCGCTGCTGCGGACGCCCTTGCGCCCCTCGGGCGGGGGCGTGTGCAGTTCCCACGCGATCACGCCCACGCCGGGGCTCACCATCACGTCGTCGATGGCGATGCGCGCGGGCCAGACGCTCCACGCCGGCCACGTCCCGACCGGCGCCCACCAGGGCTTGGCCCGGCGCAGGCCCGTGCGCCTGGAGAGTTCCCGCGAGCGCCAGCCCGTGGGCGTGGAGTTGAAGTCCCCCGCCAGGACCACGGGCAGGCCGAGCGGCGCGATCATGTGCGTCATCGCGTGCTCGAGCATGTCGATGTCCTGGTTGCCCTGCTCCCAGCGCACGCGCGTGCGCGGGCTCTCAGGATGGATCATGCTCAGCACGAAGGGGCTCGGCGCGTCGATCCGCCACGAGCGCCCGTGGTAGCGCCAGTCGCCCGCGGGCTCGGGCGTTCCGGGCGGCAGACTCCGCCGGCGCAGGCGCTCGGCGGGCCAGCGGCTGAGCATGATCCGCGAACCCGCCTCCGCGTGCTCGGGCAGGTGGCGGTGGGGGAACTTCGCCTGCAGCGTCGGCGAAGCGCGCATCCCCTTCACCAACTCCAGCGGCGGCTCGAGGATCGTCACCACGTCCGCGTCGGTCGCTTCCAGAAGCGACATCAGCCCCGCGGGGTTGCGGCTCCAGGCGTAGGCGTTCATCGTCAGCACGCGCACGAGGCGCGCGGGGTCGCTCGGGATCGCCCCCCGCTCCGCCCGCGGCGCCCAGGCCACGCCCGTTGACGCCAGCGCCAACGCCGCGAGCGCCACGCCCATGCGGGCCCACCTCCTGCGGATCAGCCACCAGATCGCCAGGCCGAACGCGCCCAACGCGCTCTGGGCGGTGAGGTTCGCCACCAGGTCCACCTCCCATCGCGATCCGGAGAACAGCCACGCCGCGCAGAGCGCCAGGGCCGCGAGCGCGGCCGCCCAAGACGCCCCCCACGCGATGCGCCGAACCATCCGCCCCAAACGCGTCGGAGGACGTTTCGGAGCGGGGGAATCACTCGTCGCTGGCGTGTCGGTGTTCATGAGCGCTCGCGGGTGGACCGACTATAAACTCCGCCCCGCATCCCTCGCCCGGGGGCGCCCCCAACGACGCACGGAGCGGGCCGACACCATGAACCGCCTGATCTCGACCAACCTGGAGAACGTCGCGGCCGATCGTCTCCCGATCGCCGACGGCTCCTCGCCGCAGGACCGCCCGGTCCGCGCGCTGTTCATCCACGGCAACATCCTCGGCTTCAAATCGGTCGCCCGGGCCCTGAAGCATCACTGCGCCGGGCGCCTGGACATCGACGCCGTGCATATCGACCTCGTCGCGCCCATGTGGCTCAAGGTCCTGGGCAAGGCCGCGCCCTTCCCGACCCGCGGCTGGGACATGCACTCGACCCGCTACCTCTACGCCTGGAAGATGATTCTCGGCGGCTGGTTCAACGGCCCGCTGGACATCCGGCGCTTCGATGTGGCGCACCTGATGACCCAGGGCAACGCGCTGGCGTTCATCCCGTTCTCGAAGTCCACCCGCACGAAGTTCGCCGTCAACCTCGACGGCACCGCGGTGCAGGACTGCACGGAGTTCGGTTTCTCGCGGATCGCGCGGGCGCCGTTCATCGCGGCCGAGCGCAGGATGTTCAGCGCCGCGGACCTGCTGGTCACGCGCAACGCGTGGGCGGCGACGTCGCTGCGGTCCGATTTCAAGGTCCCCGAGTCGAGGATCCATGTCGCGCAGAACTCGCTGGCCGTGCCGGAGGCCCATCGTTGGGACGGCCGGGGGCGCGAGCACGGCGGACTGCCCCGCATCGCGTTCGTCGGCACGTGGGTGCGGAAGAACGGCCCGCTCGCGCTGCGCGTTCACCAGCGGTTCCTGCGGGACAAGGCGGAACTGCACATCTTCTCCGACAAGAGGTCCGGCGCGGAACTGAGGAACGTCAAGTGGCGGGGCTACATCCCGCGCGAGGAACTCATCAACGAGGCCCTGCCCTCGATGGACATCTTCCTGCTGCCCAGCCGCGAGGACATGCTCCCGTGGGCGGCGCTCGAAGGCGCCGGCGCGGGATTGCCGATCGTCGCTTCGCGCGTGGGCGCGATGGGCGAGCCGGTGCGCGACGGGCAGACGGGCATCCTCTGCGAGCCCGGGGACGACGAGAGTTTCCGCGCGGCGCTCGAACGTCTTGTCGCCGACGCGCCGCTCCGCGAGAAAATGGGCCGCGCCGGGCGCGAGCACGTCGCGCAGAACCACAACCCCGACGTGACCTACCCGAAACTCATCGACCGCCTGATCGCGCTGGCGCGGTCGTAGATTCCTCGTGCCACCGGTTGCCGTGCCACCGAGATCGGCTCTGCGAACTCGGTGTCTTCGTGCGCGTTCACACGACGTGGGGCGGGCGTCTCGCCCGCCTGACCCAGTGTGTTTCCACGTGTCTTCGTTCCTCTCACCCCGGCGCATCCATCCCCCGCAGCCGCCACCGCGCCTCCGGAAACGCCTCGAAGTACGCGGCCGTCTCCACCTCCAGCCCGCACTCGGCGCAGTGCGCCACGTGCGGGATCACCTCCCCCGGCTGCGTCAGCGGGTACAGGCAGCGCGGGCAGCGGTGCTCGCGGGTCAGGCGCTCGAACGTCCGCTCCCGCAGGTCCATCCACAGCGCCACCACGATGCACGTCGGCAGCGCGAGCGCGGCGCTGAGGATGAGCGGAACACCCAGCGCCCCCACGATCGCCCCGCCCAGAAACGCCCGGTCGGCGGCCAGGCCCAGGCAGACCGCGATCGTCGGCAGCGCCGCGGCCTGAAACCACGGCAACGCCGTCGCGTGGCGTGCGGCCATGCGCCGGAGCGCTCGGCTTTGAGGGTTCGGTTCGGACACGTCGGACAGGCGTCAGGCGATTTCAGGGATCCACGTCCGACGTTGTACCGATCCGAGCGGCGTCGGGTTGGGCGCTCTCCAGGGGCCAGTCGGCGTTCTGGAAGGCCTTGAGGTAGGACGTTCGGTTGACGTGCAGCCCGCAGGCGGCGCAGGTCGCCAGTTCGGGGAGTGGAGCGCCTCGGGGCGCCAGGGTTCGACCGCACCGTGGGCATTTGCGAGTGAGCGTGAACCGGCGGCGCACGCACGCGTGCGACGCGAGCGTCGCGAGGGCGGCGACGACCGGCAGGGGCAGAACCCACCAGATGTAACGGATATCGAGCGGGACCCACGCGGACAGGCGCCAGCGGCTGAGGGCGTCGATGAGGGACAGCAGGCAGGCGATGGCGACTGCGGCGATGATGAGCCCGGCGGGGGGGTTGGTCAGGACGCGCCGCCAGTGCAGCGCGCGCAGGCGGCGGGAATCCGGGATGGGCGGGCTCTCCCAGGCGCCCATGATGTGCCGCTCGGCCTCCGGGAACGCCGCGAGGTAGGTGGGTGTGTGGACGATGAGTGCGCACTCCGGGCACTGGACGGTTTCGGGGGGCGTGCGTCCCTTTTCGGTCAGGAGGTACATGCAGTGGGGGCAGCGGTGCTCGTGGATCAGCCGACGCTTGCGATGGCGATGAACGATCAGAAGGCTGACGAGAAGGAATGAACTGATAGGTGGAAGCCATGACAAATTGAGCTCCCAACCGACTGCGAACTGCAACGCTCTTGAAAAAGCTCGGCTACCCCATAGTTCGATCAACACCACACACTGCACAAGTATGAGCGACAAGAAGAACTCTGCGCCGGGATGACCCCGAAGCGTGCGGCTCCAAACGAGAATTCGCAACTTTGTGGAGGGCTTGATCACTGGGGCTCGACGGGCGGCAGCCGATTTCGAAGGCAGGCCGCAAGTTCGTTGTCGGCATTTTGCATCTCGACCTGCTGGGTCTGAAGCGCGGCGGCAGCAGCAGCGTCAAGCGAAGCATGTGCGGCGGCCCAAGCGTTCCACGCAGCGTTCAGTGCTTGTGTGCTCGTCTGTCCACATGCCTGACGATCTGAGGCATGATCGCTGAAGCACTCAACAATAAAGGTTACGCCTACCAATCCCCCCCATCCAGTCAGCATCAGCCCCAGGCCAGTGCCGGTTACGGTGAAGCCCAAGCACCTATCCAGATCACGGCGAGCATTTCTGTAGCATTGCTGAAGATTACGCCACGCACGATCATCAGCAGCTTCACGCACCTCGTCGGCCTTCTTGCGATCTCGTGCAATGTCGGCCATCCGGCTCTGGTAGGCGGCGCTCGCAGCACGCGTTGCAAGGCACCATGAGATCCAGCATTGATTCCCGAAAATCTGATTGCACGGCTGTTCTTGGGGCGGCTCGGCTGCAACCGGCTCATCCCAGAACAAGTAGAGCGTCGGCGCTCCCGCTCCGTTTCGCCCCAACGCCGAAATCGTCCAGGGATCGGCAGGGCCGTCCGGAAGGGTTTGCCACGTGCTCACGCCGAGTCCGAGGTTGCCCCCGGCATGCGCTCCCTGGATGGCGCCGTACAACTGCCAGTTGCTGCTCGTGAAGATGTAGACGCGCCCTGCGTCCTGACCCCCGCCGTCGTTCCATGGGGCGGAGACGATCAGGTCGGCAAGGCCGTCGCCGTCGATGTCTCCGGCGATGCTGACGGCGTGGCCGAATCGGTCACCCATCGCTTCGCCGCCGAGCGTTGCGATCAGGGCGCCGGTCTGACCGGAGTAGACGAACACCGAGCCCGCGCCGTCCCCAGGCGCGCCTACGGCGATGTCGTTGAATCCATCTCCGTCCACGTCGCCTCGGGCGCACACGCTCTCGCCAAACGAGAACTCCGCGTGGGCCAGTGGTGTAAAGACCAGCATGGGATCGCCCAAGGCCGCGGGGTCGCGCGTAATGAACACCATCCCCATCGGGAAGACGGAGGCGGGCGAGCCCACCGGGATGCCCTCCACGTCTTCCGCAAGGCCATCCCCGTTGATGTCGCCCGAAGAGAGATTCCTTGAACTCTCGTAGACGGCGAGATCTTCCGCGCCGTCCAACGTCATGCTGGCGTTGGAAGTCGAAAGCAGAAACTGCGCGTTTGCCGCCCCCGTCCACAGAAGAAGAAACATCACCGAACCGCTCCGGAGAATCCTGTTCATCATGGCGCCACTCCGAACTCAGGCCAACAGAAACCTAGCGACAGCAGACGGGCTACGTTGCACGTCCCCATAGATATGAGCGATGGCCGGGGCCGGACTGTGACCGTCTTTTCGGAGTTTTTGGCGCGGGCACGACGCCATGCTAACATACACCTAATGTTGCCCAACTTCCTCGTCATCGGCGCCCAGAAGTCCGCCACGTCCAGCGTGTGCGACATCCTCTCGATGCACCCCCAGTGCTTCATGACCGAGCCGAAGGAGCCCTACTTCTTCAGCCACGACGAGGTCTACGCCAAGGGTTGGGACTGGTACCTCTCGCTCTTCGCCGGCGCCTCGGCCCCCGGAAAGAAAGCCATCGGCGAGGGCAGCACCACCTACACGCAGCAGTGGCTCTACCCCCGCGCGGTGGACCGCATCCGCGAGCACGTCCCCGGGGCGCGGCTCATCTACATCGCCCGCGAGCCGCTCTCGCGCATCGAGAGCCACTACCTGCACCTGGCCAGCAAGGGCGGGCGCGAGATGCGTGAGTTCAACGACGCGGTCCGCAACTACCCCGCGTACATCGACAACTCGCTCTACACGAAGCAGATCGACCTGTATCGACACGCTGGTTGGCCCGACGAGCGCATCCTCGTCCTGTTCTTCGAAGACTTCAAGCATGACACCGGCGGGCAGATGCAGAGGGTCTACCGCTTCCTCGGCGTGGACGAGTCGTTCACCACTCCGCCCGGATGGAAGGCCCAGCACGTTTCGGCGGAAGGCCGCACCGACTCGGGAGCGCTCCGCCCGCTGCGCAAGGTCCCCGGCTTCGGCGCGCTGCGCGACGGGGCGCCGGCGCCGGTGAAGGAGGCGCTGCGGCGGATCCTCAAGAAGCCCATCACGGGCCGGCCCGAGTGGGACGGCGCGACCCGCGCGTGGGCGGTTGAGCGCCTGCGTGACGACAGCCGGGCCTTTCTTGCCCGGTACGGCAAACCGGCGGATTTCTGGGGCATTTAGGGGCCGGCGCGCCGCCCCGGGCCGAGCGGGGGTTTGCCCCCGGCTTGAGTCTCGGCGGCGTTCGCGTACGCTCTTCTTCGCATGAGCAGGCCGCCTGTGGCGATCATCGGAGCGGGCGTGATCGGGCTGACCACCGCCGTCCGCCTGTTGCAAGCCGGGCGCGAAGTCACGATCTACGCGCTCGCGCGCACGCCGGGCACCACGTCCGACCGCGCCGGCGCGGTGTTCACCCCCACCAAGTCCCGCGACAACGCCCGCGTCGAGTTCTGGACGCGCCGCTCGTACGCGGTCCTGAGCGAACTGGCGTCGATGGGCGATCGCGCGCCGGTCCGCGGCGTGCGCCTGGGCCTTTCGCGCGAGTTCTTCCTCACGCCCACGCCCGAGCAGCCCTGGTGGCGCGCGTTCGCGCCGTCCTACCGGCGCCTGACCGGCCTGCACCCGGACCACGCCGACGGCTACGAGGTCGTCGTCCCCCGCATGGACATCACGCGCTACATCCCCTCCCTTGAACGCTGGGCCGAATCGCTCGGCGCCACGATCGTGGAGCAGCGCGTGGAGGACATGCGCGAGATCGCGGCGCTGGGGCATACGTCCATCGTGAACTGCGCCGGGCTCGGCGCGCGGGAACTGGCGCGGGATCCGGTGGTGTTCCCGATGCGCGGGCAGATCGTCCTGGCGCCCAACGACATCGGCCTCGACGTCGCCCTCCACGAGGAGGTCGATTCGGAGACGGAGGCGACGTACCTGTTCCCCTTCGAGGACCACATTGTTCTGGGCGGAACCTACGAGGAACGCAAGGCCGACGCCGTCACCAACGGCGCGGCGCTGGACGGGATCGTCGAACGCTGCCGCGCCCTGCTGCGCAAACTGGACATTCCGGGCGCCGACCGACTGGCCCGCGAGCGGCTGCGCTCGTGGGCGGGCCTGCGCCCTGCGCGCGTCGTGGACGGCAACCCCGAGGCGGTGCGCCTTGAGGTCGAACAGATCCGCGGCGCCCGTGTGGTCCACAACTACGGGCACGGGCGCGCCGGCATCACGCTCGCCTGGGGCTGCGCCGAAGAGGCCGCGTCGCTTGTGGAGTGAAGGCCCGCGCCAGGGATCGTCGCCCCTGAACGGCTGTCGGCGCTGGGCGGATTCATGAGGTGTCGTGGAGCCCTTCGTCCACTCTTGCCCACTCGCGCCAGCGAGAGGGGACGGGGAGGTTGCGGGATTCGTTGAGGGCGATGGCTTCGCGCGCCTGCGTGGCCATTCGGATGCGCTCGGCGCGCTCGATGTCGTCCATGCGGAGGAGGCAGGGCGCGCAGGCGGGTCGGGGGGTGTTGGATTGGCAGGTGAGGCAGGGCTTGGCCGCGGGGCGCACCGAGTTCGCAGAGCCGATCTCGGTGGCGCGGGGAGCGGCCGCGGGGTGGGCGGGTTCTTCACCGCGCAGCGGTCGAGGGCGCGTAGCCGGGGGCGCATCGGCCCCGGTTGGGGAGTGAGATGATGAGGAAGCCCCGGAGGGGCGGGAGAGGGATTCGGAAGAGGTCGGAATGGGAGGTGTAGAAGCGGAAGATGGAGTCGATCCGCCTCTTCGTCGCGGACTCCTCAGAAGCGGCTTCAACAAGAGGGGCGGCTTCTGGCGGTTGCACAGGCGCGCGAGTTGGAGGAGGGCGCGGAGTTTGGTGTGGTCGCTCGTGGCGGTGCGCGCGAGGGTGAGGAGGCCCTGGAGGGCTTCGAGGTGGAGGGCGTCGAGATTGGTTTGCGCGGCGGGCAAAGGGTGGGTCCTCTGCCCTTGGATGGGAGGTCACGCTTGTGCGCGCGCGGGGGAAGATTGGGGGGGATGGAGTTGCGCGCAAGCGCTGGATGGAAAGGGGGTAAGGGAAAGTTGGAGGTGGGTGGGGATTTTGGGGGGATGGGCGCGCGGGTGTGCG
>JACVCK010000246.1 GCA_016742055.1 Phycisphaerales bacterium | reverse complement strand
CGGCTACGCCGCGGTCATGTCCCACCGCTCCGGCGAGACCGAGGACGCCACCATCGCCGACATCGCCGTCGCGGCCAACTGCGGGCAGATCAAGACCGGCGCCCCCGCGCGCAGCGATCGCAACGCCAAGTACAACCAACTCCTGCGCATCGCCGAGGAACTCGGCGACAGCGCGTCCTACGGCGCCTCGACCTGGCGACGCGCCTGACGCCGCCGACGCACGCCCGCCAGCCCCAGCGCCATCAGCGCCCCCGCCGCCCCGGACGGCGACGGCACGGGCGCGGGCGACGTGCTCCCCCGGCCCGATCCGCTGCCTTGCTGATCCCGCGCCCCGCCCCGATAGATCAGCCCGGCGCCGGCCGCGCCCCCGCCCGGCCGACGGTCCAAGTGCTCGCCCGGATCGATCGACTCGCCGAGCATCAGTTTCATGGGGCCCAGGGGCTCGTCGTCCGCCGAGCGGAACACCACGCCCACCAGCAGAGCGCCCTCCGGCGCCATGCCCTGCACACGCCAGCCGTCCAGATCGATGCCCACGCCGCCGACGTCCCGTCCCGCGGCGCTGACGAACCCGAACGCCGCCTCCGGATGGACCAGCGCCGGCTCACCCTCGACCAGCATCGCGCCGTTCACGCGGTACACCGGCGACACCGTCACCGGGCGCGTCACACGGCGCGAACTGTCTACGACGAAGATGTCCGGCCCCGCGTGCAGCGACGAGAACCCGCGCCCGAACATCACCGCCACCTCGGACCCGAGCGCGCCGCCGGTCTCCGGATCGGTCGAGAGGTCCAGGTCGGAGACGGCGCCCGGCGCCCGGTCGTTGAGCCGCCCCGACGACCACGAGCCGCCGCTCACGACGTAGTCGGCCTGCCGCAGCGCGGACTTGCCAAACGACGTGCCCAGACTCATGAGGCGCGTCGAGCGGCCCTCGTCTTCATGCAGACCGACCTCGGTGATCGGGAACAGCACGCCCATCGGCGCGCCCAAGGCGACGCCGCCGACGGCGCAACCGGCCCACGCCGCAACGCGGCGAATGAATGTTGACACGGTCGCCTCCTGCGCTTGTGCTCGCGAAGCGATGACTGGCCTTGCTTCGTCCGTCCCGTGTGCGCGGGACGGTGTGACTCTGGAGCGCACGGTAAACCCAACGCGCCGCCGCGCCTACCCCTTCTTTCGTGGGATTTTTGCGGAATGTGGCCGCGCAGCAAGTGCGCTCTTCGCCTCAGAAACACGCCCGGCCGCGGCCCGTGTGTGGAAGGCCGCGGCCGGTCATGATCGGCATCCTCGATTCCGAGGATGCCGCTGCGGGAGGCAGTCTTTCGTGCTTACGCGGCGCGTCGCCGGCGCAGCCCGGCTACGCCCGCGCCCAGGCCGATCACCAGCGCCGCGCCCGGCGAGGGGACGTCTTCCGTGTCAGGGCGTGCGACGTTCCCATCGCCGCCGCCGCCGCCACCTCCGCCGCCGCGCGTTCCCCCGCCGCCGCTGGCCAGTCGCTGCACGTTGCCGGCGCCGGGCTGCCCGAAGCGCGATTCGAACGTCGAGACCGCAGGCGGCTGCGCCATCATGATCTTCGAGGGCTCGAAGCGTTCGCCCTGACCATCGTGGCGGATCACCAGCCCCGCGATCGTCGCGCGCTCGGGGACATGGCCCTGCTTCACCCATTCGTCGAGGTCCACGCCCAGGCCGCTGAACTTGCGCCCGCCCACCGTCACGCGCCCCATCGCCGACTCGGCGTCGAAACTCACGGACGGCCCTTCAACGATCGTCTCATCCGCAAGACGGAACAACGGCGTGACGCTCACGCCCGCGGCGCGTCCTTTCTGATCGAAGACGAACACGTCCGGCCCCGCGTCCATCGTCGCGTATCCGCGCCAGAACATGACAGCCGTCTCGGTCGGACCGGTGTACAGCCCGTCGCCCGGTTCGGGGTCCGACGCCATGTTGAGGTCGGCCAGCCGGAGCGACGCCCGGGCCTTGGCGCCCTTGGTCGCCCACTCCGAACCGGTCGTGACGAACTCCGGCGCCCGAACGATCGAGCGGCCGAACGGCGTCACGATGTTCGTGACCATCAGCCGGCCCTCGCCCTCCGCGACCTGCACCTCCGTGACCGGAAGCAACGCCGTCTCGAGCGAAGCCGAACCGCTCCGGGCGACGCCAGCCATGGCGACGCCGAGCGCAACCGCGAATACCCTCATCTGGTCCATCTGCGTCCCGCCTTCCTGTGCTGGGCAAAGACGTATTTCCTCTACGGACAGCATGGGGTCGCGGTTCCCGTTGGCAAGCGCCTGTCCCGAATGGACTTAGAACGAGGCCCGCCCAGGCCTCCCAGCCCGCCCCCGCGTCCCGCAGTCCCCTCCCTTCTTGCCCAGGTTCACACCAACCGCCATGCGAATCCACATCGCACAGACCGACATCGCCTGGGAGGACCGCGCCGCCAACCTCGCACGGGCCGACGAACTCCTCCGCTTATCGCCCCCGGAGCCCGGCTCGCTCGTCGCCTTCCCCGAGATGTTCGACACCGGCTTCTCCCGCGACGCCGCGCGCACCGCCGACCACGCCGGCGAGTCGCGCCGATGGCTTCGGGACGCCGCGCTGAACCACGCGGCGTACACGCTCGGCGG
>JACVCK010000245.1 GCA_016742055.1 Phycisphaerales bacterium | reverse complement strand
CACTGTCGCCGCGGCGCCCGGCACGGGGGGGTATTGCGCCGGCCCCCGGGGCCCGGCCCCCCCCCGGCCCCTGCCCCCGCCCCCCCGCAAACCCCGGGAGCCCGGGACCCGACCCGCCCCTAGAATCGTCGAACCACCAGCGCTCGAACACACACCTCGGGAGTCCACATGATCCGCTCGCTGCTCACCTTCGCCGTCGTCGCCGTGTGCCTCGCCACGATCACGCTCGTCTCCGGCGACGCCGGCGCGCAGGATCGTCAGGGCCGCGGCCTGCTCAAGACCGGCTCCCAGGCGCCCGCGTGGACGCTCAAGGACGCGGACGGCAAGGAGCACTCGCTGTCGGGCTTCGCCGGCAAGGTCGTGGTGATGGACTTCTGGGCCACCTGGTGCGTGCCGTGCGTCAAGGCGATGCCGGGCCTGCAGAAACTGCACAACGCCTACGCCGACAAGGGCGTGGCGGTCATCGGCGTCAACACCGCCGAGAGCGGCGACCCCGTCCGCTTCATGAAGGAAAACAAGTTCACCTACCAACTCCTGCTCAACGGCGATGAGGTCGCCTCCGAGTACAAGGTCCGCGGCATCCCGGCGTTCTACGTGATCGACGGCGCCGGCAAAATCGTCTACTCGGCCGTGGGCTACGACCCCAAGCACGAGAAGGAGATCGAGAAGGTCATCAACGAGGAACTGGCCCGGAACAAGAAGGGCTGAGCCATCGGCCGATCAGCGCAATTCCCAGGCGCCTCACGCGATCGCGTGAGGCGCCTGTCTTTTTGGCTTGATCAACCCTCGATGTCCAGTCGCGGCCTCGGCGCGCCGTCCGGAGGTGTCGCCAGGCGCTCGGCGTCGTAGTGCGCCGAGGCCTGATGGTCCTCGTGCGCTTCCTCCTGATCGTTGCCCTTGGCGCTGCGGGCCGCCTCCGCCTCTTCCACGGGCGTGATCGTCAGTTCCGCCTGATCGAGCGAGCGCTTGAAGCGGTCGTCGATCTTCTTTTCCTGCTTGGCCTTGTCGCGCGCCGCGACGCGCTCGGCCCCGGCCAGGCCGGCGACGGAGGCGGCGACGGTATGGCCCACGGCGTCCATATCCCCGTTATCGGCGCCTCCGCGCGGGGAGGCCCGAATTCTTCATCATCCCCGCCCCGAACGCCCCGGAACGCCCCCGCCAGCCCTCAGCCCTTGCCCTTCTTGCCCCGCTTGCCGGGCTGCTTTTCGGGCGATTTCCGGCCGCGGGAGCCGGCCGGGCGCGGCTCGGCCGCGAGGGCCATGAGTTCCCGGAGCATCTCCACCGCGCGGGCGACTTCGGGCCGCCACGCACCCTCCTCGCCCGCGACGGCGATGGCGCGCTCGCAGCGGCGGAGGAACTTGTCCACGTCCAGCCCGTCGCGCATCGCGTTCGAGAGGTTGTCGTACTGGTCGGCCAGTTTCACCACGTGCGCGCGCCAGTCCGCGGCGCGCAGGCCCGCGTCGTACGCGGGCTCGCGCTCGGGCTCGGGCAGGCGCATGTCCTTGGTCAGCGCCGCGACGACTTCCGCCACCCGGTCCCCGAACGCCTCCGAGACGTCGTCGTAGTCGGCGGGGGTGTCCTCGATGACGTCGTGCAGGAACGCGGCCGTCAGGGCTTCGCGGTCGTCGCAGCCGAAGACGTCGCGCACCGTCATCGCCACCCGCGCGGGGTGGGAGAAGTACGGCGTGCGCCCGTCCTTGCGGACCTGCCCCTCGTGGAAGCGCGCCGCCATCGCCGCGGCGTCCTGCCAGTCGGGCCGATGCCCGGCGTTCGCCGGCGCGCCGTCCAGCGCCCGGGCGATGGCCTCGCGCAGCGGGCCGTGCGCTTTGGCGTTGAAGGCGTGCTTGGGCGCGTCCCACTCCTCGGGCGGGTACAGCCAGATGGCCTTGGTCCGCAGCGATTCGGGCTCGTCCTTCTGGCGCGGGACCACGTGCGCGTGCAGCGTGGGGTCCAGATTGCCGAGCATCTCGTAGTTCAGGCGCACGGGCTTCACGGCCGCCGCGACGGCGTCGCCGGCGCGGGCCATGTCCGCGAGGAACTGCGCCCGCGCGCCGCCCGAGAGGTCGTTCAGCGACGACACGACCGGGTCGGCCAGCAGTATGCAATAGCCGCGCAGGCGCTGCGACGGCGCCAGCACGAGCCAGCCCGAGGGCATGCGGGCGACGAGGCGCGGGTGCCGTCCCGCGCGGCACGCGGCGACCTGTTCAGCGATGGTCTTCATGGGTTCTCTCACGCTCGCCGGGCCAGCAGAGCGACAACGTGCGTCTCGATGGCGCGTCCCTCACCCACGGCGTCCACGCTCTCGTGCGTCTTGCCCTTGACATTCACCTGCGACGGATGGACGCGCAGCAGCGCCGCGATCCGTCCGCGGATCTGCTCCTTGATCGGCCCCAGTTTCGGCTCCTCCAGCACCACCACGGCGTCGAGGTTGAGCAGTTCGTAGCCCCGGTCCCGCACGCGCGCCGCGGCGGCCTCGAGGAACACCGCCGAGTCCTGCGACTCGTGGCGCGGGTCGGTGTTGGGGAAGAGTTGCCCGATGTCGGGCTCGCCGACGGCGCCGAGCAGCGCGTCGGTCACCGCATGGAGCAGGGCGTCGCCATCGGAGTGGGCGACCGGCCCGCAGCCG
>JACVCK010000041.1 GCA_016742055.1 Phycisphaerales bacterium | reverse complement strand
CGAGTTTCCCGGCGCCCTTGCACGCCTGGGGCACGGCCCCGGGCGCGCGATCGTCATGAGCCCCCACCACATGGACGAGGCCGAGCGCGCCGACCGCGTCGTCATGCTTGCGCACGGAAGAGTCGTCGCGGACGACGCCCCCGCCCGCCTCCGCGCGCGCCTCGGTCCGGCAATGCTCCGCGCCGACGGCCCTCACGAAGCCGCGCCATTCGCCGCCTCCTCGCCCGAAGCGCTCGCCGACGCGGCACAGCGGCTCGTCCGATCAGGCGTGCCTTTTTCCTTCGCCCCGCCGACGCTGGCCGACGTCTACGAGTCCCTCACCGGCGCCTCGCTGAACGCCGGCGCGAAGGACGCCCCATGAGCGGCTCCCGCGCCCTGTTCGCCCTCACCGCCCGCGAGTGGCGCCGCTTCGCGCGCCAGCCCAGCCGCGTGGTCGCCACCCTCGGGACCGCCGCGGCGCTGTGGGGGTTCCTCGCCGGCGGATTCGCGGGCGCCCTGGGCGACGGCGAGTCCCCCGGGTACGCCCTGTTCCTCCTGCCCGGCGTGGCGATGATGGCCGTCACCTTCGGCGCGATCTTCGGCGCCATCTCGCTCATCCAGGACCGGCAGGCCGGCTTCCTCCAGAGCGCCCTCGCGAGCCCCGCACCGCTCTGGAGCGTCGTCGGCGCCAAACTGCTGGCGGTCGCGACCATCGCCGGTGCGCAGGCGTTCCTCATCCTTCTCGCGGCGCCCGCGCTCGGCGCCCGCCCGGGCCCTTTGGGGCTCGCGCTCGGCGCGCTGGGGACGCTCAGCGCCTCGGTCGGCGTCGGCGGCGTGAGTCTTGCGCTGGCTTGGCGCATCGACTCCACCGAGGGTTTTCACGGCGTCATGAACCTCCTGCTGATGCCCATGTGGCTGCTCAGCGGCGCCTTCTTCCCCGCCGACTCCGCGCACCCAGTCCTCCGCGCCGCGATGGCCGTCAACCCTCTCCGCTGGACGACCGACGCCGTCCGCGCCGCGATCGAGCACGGACGATTCGACGCGCACGCCTGGATCGGCGCCGCCGCCTTCGCCGCCCTCGGCGCCGGCGCCGCGCTCGCCGTCAAGCCACGACCCGCAACCACCCATGGAGCCCGCGCATGAATGAAGCGTCCGCCCCTCGGCGCCGCGGCCCGCTGATCGTCGTCGTCGTCGTCGTCGCCGTCCTCGCCACCGCCGGCGTCGCGATCGTCCCCGCGTTCGTGCAGGGCGCCGCGCGACGAGAGCGCCGCCTTGCCCTCACGCCGGACAAAGAGGTGGAGTCGCTGCGCCTGCCGACGTTCGCGCTGACCACGCAGGACGGCGCGCCATTCACCGGCGACGACTTCATCGGTCGCGTGAGCATTGTGGACTTCGTTTTCACCAGTTGCACGTTCGTCTGCCCGACGCTCACGCAGAAGATGCTCCAACTCCAGCACGAGCTCGCCGACACCGACGTGCGCCTCGTGAGCGTCAGCGTGGACCCGCAGCGCGACACGCCGGAGCGCCTGCGCGAGCACGCCGCGCGCGTCGGCGCCGACACGCGCCGCTGGACGTTCCTGTCCGGCCCATGGGACGAAGTGGTGCGCCTCAGCGAAGAGGGCCTGCGCCTGGGCTTGGCTCCCGATCCCAACCCGGAGAATGTCATCTATCTCGATGATGGAACGACCATGCAGAACATTGCGCACACCGCCCGCTTCACCCTCATCGGTCCCGATGGCGCCGTTCTGGGCCTTTACAACGGCCTGGACGCCGCCGACATCGAGCGCCTGGCCACCCGGGCCCGCATCGCCTCAGAAACCCGCTGACGGGCACGAACCGGCCGCCCCGGCGATTCGTAAATGCAAGAGATCGTTCTCTCCTCCTCCAGTTCACCCCGTCGCCGACGCGACGGGGCGAACTGTTTTTTGGGCCAGCCGGCCCCCTGGCCCGGGGGATGTCACGCACATCTAAGTCATGACGCCGCAGGTTCTTGTGGAGTTTGCAGTGGCCGCCTGTCTACCCGCGGATACGATGCGTTCGAACGGGAGACTTGGCGTCTCCCGGGACGGGGTAAAGACTCCCGGGCGGCTCCTCCTGGTCGCTCGGGAGTTTGTTCTTCGGGGCCTTCCACGAGGGTGGAAGGGCGTGGAACGGTTGTGGAGACGGCGCGTGACTTCCGGTCGGGACGCAGGTTATGCGCGATGTCCACGGCTCCTGCACCGGGTCTTTCCTTGACCGTGCGTAACTCTTTTTCGCGGCGCGCAAACCCTTGCCCCGCGAGCGGTCGCGCGATTGTCAAGACGATCCGCGCGATTCCGTCCCGTTGAGCGTCCGAAGCCATCGGTTTAGATTTCTTCACGGTCACGGAACGACCCACGGACTGGCAGCAATCCTCCGGCAAGTCGCCGGTTTCTCGGAAAAGTGCGGGTGGCTCGGCCGGGTGTGCATGACGCACGCCGGGCGGCGCCTCCGGCCCGCCCTTGCCGATCTGGAACGCTGTCCCGTCCGAGTTCGAAGGGACTCGGCTCTTGTGCAGTCGCCGCGCCGCAGGTGAGGGCGCGGCCCAACTCCACGGGAAAGGGACCCGCAGTGACGCAGGCCATCGCGACCAACGGACTGGTGTGCTCCGAGATCCTCGACCGCCTCGCCGACCGCATCGGCGCCGACCGCTGCGAGCGGTACTTCCGGCGCGGCGCCCGGCTGACCCTAGCCGACGGTCGCCTGAGCGTCGCGGCGCCCAACGGCTTCCTCGCCGACTGGCTCCGCCGACGCTTCGGCGACGACCTGTCCACAACTCTCCGAGACGCCGTGGGAGACGCCTCGGTTGAGGTGGAGTACCTCGTGGACGCGGCGCTCGCCCCCGACGCCGGCGCCCAACGCGCCGCCGACGCCAACGAGCGCGCCGTCCGCGCCGCCGCGGCGGCGCAGGGCTCCGCCCGGCCGGACGTCGTGGCCCGCATCGGGCGCGAAGAAGCGCCACGCCCCTCGCCCTCGGGCGCCTGGCGCCAGCCGCCGCTCCGTCGCTTCGAGGACTTCGTCGTCGGGCCGGGCTCGCGTCTGGCGTTCGACGCGGCCCAGGCCATCTCCGCCGGCGCCGACGAGACGCCCCTGCGGGCGCTGTTCCTGCACGGAGACTGCGGCCTGGGCAAGACGCACCTCCTGCAGGCCATCGTCAACCGCGCTCGGCTCTCCGGGCGCACGCGCATCCGCTACATCACCGGCGAGGCGTTCACCAACGCCTTCGTCACGGCCGTGCAGACCAACAAGATCGACGACTTCCGTCGCGCCCACCGCAACCTGGACCTGCTCTGCATCGACGACGTTCACTTCCTCTCCAACAAGACCGCGACCCAGAACGAGTTCCTCCACACGTTCGACGCGATGGACCTCGCCGGAGCGCGCGTGGTCCTGGCCTCCGACGAGCATCCGCGCAAGATCCAGGCGCTCTGCGACCGGCTCGTCTCGCGGTTCATGGCCGGCATGGTCGTCCGCATCGAGAACCCCGACCGTGCCGGGCGGCTCGAGATCATCCGCCGTCTCTTCGAGCGGCGCGGGCTGCGCGTTGAGGACGCGGCGCTGGCGGCCATCGCCGACCGCTACGAAGGATCCGTCCGCGAACTCGAGGGGGCCGTCACGCGCATCGAGGCGATGCTCCGGCTCACGCCCGACCTCTGCCCAACCGGGCCAGCCGTCGGCGTCATCGCCGTCGAGCGCGCCCTGGGCGCGGCGCCTTCGCCCCGCGCCCGCAAGCCGCTCACGGTGGCCGCGATCGCGCAGAAGGTCGCCGACGCGATGGGCGTGGACCTGAGCGAAGTCTTCGGGCGCGGAAGGCACCAGCGCGTGGTGCTGGCGCGATCCATGGCCTCGTACCTGTCGCGCGAACTGACCACGCTCTCGTACCCCGAGATCGCGCGGGACCTCAACCGCCCCAACCACTCCACCGTCGTCACCGCGTGCACGCGGTTCACGGATCAACTGCAGCGCGAGCCCGACCGCACCGTCCGTGACGACGGCGCGACGCTCGCCTCCGTCACCGATCAGGTCCGAAGAGAACTCCTCCTTCACGCGTCCTAAGGACGGGTGCGTGCTCCTCCCGGCCGTCGGACGCGACAGGATGCGCGTCCGGCGGCCGTCCTTTTCCGAGTTCCCTCCGCAACCCGGAGGGAGCGTCCGACCCCGGGGATCAGCGCCCGGGAGCGATCGGCGGTTTCTGGCCCCCCGACGGTCGCTCCCGGGCTTTCCGGGGCCCGCCCCCCAACGCCGGGTGGCGGGCTCAGGGTCGGCGATGGCCTAAACTACGCTCGCCTATGGGATGCAGACTCCTGGCGCTCGCGCTCACGCTCCTGCTGCTGGCGGTCGCATCTCCAACCAGAGCCGGTCAGCCCGCGGGGCCCGAGATCCTCGCCGAACGAATCCGCGCCGAGATTGGCGCCGGCGGCGCCCGCGCAGAGCGCGCCCTGGCCGCGCTCCGTGAGTTGCGCGACCCCGCCCTCAAGCCGCTGTTCGCGCAATTGGCCACCGGGCCCCTACCCGAACAGCGCCGACACGGCATCCTGGGTCGGGCCGAGTTGGAGACCCCCCCCCAACTCGACCCCTTCATGCTCGGACAGGCGATCGAAGCGCAAGAGCGCCTGGCCATCGTGGAATCGGGCCGGCGGGAGGGCCTGCTCAGCGATGAGGGCGTGCGTGAACTGCTCACCCGCACCGACCTTGGCCCCGCGCTCGAGACGTACCTTCGCCTCCTCGACGCCGGCGCTGGCGGCACGCTGGATGCCGCCCGGATCGGCGCACTGACCACCGAGAACGCCAAGGACCCGCGCGCCACCGCACGCATCGCGCTCCTGTCGATGGGCCTCGACCCGGGCGTCGGCGGACCGCTCCCGGCGCCGCTTTCGGACTGGCTCGCGGCGCCGACCAATGAGGCGCGCGCGCACCTCGCGCAAGCGCTGTCCGATGTGGCGCACGCGGGCTGGGCCCCAGCGGCGCCGTTCGTGGAGGCCACAATCGCGTCGCGTGCTCAGGACCCGATCCTCCGCGCCGCCGCGGTTCGTGCTCTGCTGGCGATCGACCCTGAGCGTGCCTCTCCGGCGTGGATCGAGGCCTTCGACGAACCCGAGGCCGGCTACGCCGACCGGCTGCGTCTGGCGCTGGTCCTCTTGGACGCCGATGATGCGCCCCAAGCGGCGCTGGAGCGTCTCGCCGCCAACGACGACACGCTCCTGCGCGCCATGGGCCGCGCCGCGATGGGGCTGAAGAACGCCGACCCGGCTCCGGCCATCGACCTCGCGGCGCAGGCCTACGCCCCGGCGGCGGCTTGGCTGGTGAGGGCCGCGCTCGAATCGGACCCCGACACGGGGCGTGCGACGCTGACGGCCCTGATCGACCAGGTGGCCGGCGCATCGGCGGCAAACTGGGACCTCAACGAGCAGTTCATCCGCGCCGCCGAAGCGCTGGCCCTGATCGACGCAGACGCCTTCCTCGACCGGCTCCGTCGGGCGACCGAGGCGGGCGACCTGCGCACCGAGAAAGTTCTCCTGCTGGGGGCGCTGCGTCCCGCGGGTCAGGCGGTGTGCGCCGGCGCGTCGGGGGCGGCGTCGAACGATCCCGAATGCCGCGCGCTCGCGGCGATCGCGCTGGGCCGCTCGCATGAGGGGGCGCCGACCGCAGTCATGACGGACCTGCTGCGCGAGGTGGCCGAGGGTCGGGGGGGACTGCACCCGGCCCGGCGCGTGCAGGCGGCGTGGCTCGCGCTTCGTCTCTCGGGGGACGAGCGCCTGGCGCTGGCCCGGATTCTGGCGCCGGACCCGTCCTGACGGGAAATGCTTGGCCCGAAGGCCCGCGCGGGCCGATGTTGGCATGCCCGAGTCCCTTCAGTCCACCGGAGCGCCGCGCCCACATGAGCACCGAGATACCCCTGAGCAAGCCCGACATCACGGACGCCGAGATCGACGCCGTCGTGGCGGTGCTCCGATCGGGCCGGCTGGCGCTGGGGCCGGTGACGGAGGCGTTCGAGGCCGCGGTGGCGGTCCGAACCGGCCGTCGGCACGCGGTGGCGTGCTCGAGCGGCACGGCGGGCCTGCACATGGCGATGATCGCACTTGGCGTGGGCCCGGGCGACGAGGTGATCACCACGCCGTTTTCGTTCGTGGCGTCCGCGAACTGCATCCTGTTCGTGGGCGCCAAGCCGGTGTTCGTGGACATCGACCCGCGCACATTGAACATGGACCCGGCGCGCGTCGAAGCGGCGATCACGCCGCGCACCAAGGCCATCGTCGGCGTTGAGGCGTTCGGAAACCCCGCGCACATGGACGCCTACCGCTCCATCGCGGCCCGCCACGAGATCCCGCTGATCGAGGACTGCTGCGAGGGGCTCGGCGGCGTGTGGCGCGACCGGCAGATCGGCTCCTTCGGGCGCGTGGGCGTGTTCGGCTTCTATCCCAACAAGCAGATCACCACCGGCGAGGGCGGGATGGTGGTGACCGACGACGACCGCCTCGCCGACCTGTGCCGTTCGCTGCGCAACCAGGGCCGCCCGTCGAACCAGGGCGGGCACGGCGCCGGCTCGTGGCTCGCGCACGAGCGGCTGGGCTACAACTTCCGGCTCTCGGACATCAACGGCGCGCTGGGCGTGGCGCAGATGCGCCGGCTCGACGAGATCCTCGCCCGCCGGCGCGAGGTGGCCGACCGCTACATGGTCCGCCTCATGGACCATCGCGACCTGATCCTGCCCACCATCGAGCCCGACACGCTGATGTCGTGGTTCGTGTTCGTGCTGCGGCTCTCGGACCGCTACACGTCCGAGGAGCGCGACCGGATCATCGCCGGCATGCGCCGGCACGAGATCGGCGCTTCCAACTACTTCCCCTGCATCCACCTGCAGCCGTTCTATCGCAAGCAGTTTGGCTTCTCGCCCGGCGACTTCCCCGTCGCCGAGAGCGTGAGCGCCCGCACGATCGCGCTGCCGTTCCACAACGGGCTGACCGCCGCGGAGCAGGACATCGTCACGCAGACGCTCTCGCTCATGATCAGCCGCGAGAACCTGCTGCGCTGATCAGTTCTGCCCTAAGCAGGGGAGCGACTCCTCAAGCGTCCACCAGTCCCTCGTGGGCAGGAACGAGTAGTTCAGCGTGACGTTCGTGGCGGAGGCCGGCGCAGGGCTGGTCTGATTGTCCGTCCATTCGGGCCCTCCCTCGAACCGGCGCAGCAGTTTCAAGTCGGAGCCGCTGGCCACCGGCAGCGAGGTGTCCACGTGCTGGTCGGCGAAGAGGATGTTGGCCTCCACACGGTCCCGGCTGTGCCAGCGGATTCCCAGATCCCGCCCGGCGTCGTAGTTGTAGATCGCGTACGACGCGCCGACCCAGGTCTGGTCGGGCGTCTCGATCCGGGGCGCGCGCCCGCCGCGGCACGGGATCAGCGTCGGACGCTCGATCGGGTCGGCCCCGCCCTCGCCCGCATCGGAGATGGCGTGGTCGTTGAGGATGTAACTCGTGCCGAAGGCGTTGTACACGCTGCCCGCGGCGGCTGCGTCTTCGGGCAGGAGGCCGAGGAACTCCGCCGGAATCCCAAACCCGCGATCCATAGGGCTGTGGAACACATCAATCTCGAACTCTTCGCTCAGTTTCCGCACGGCCTCGGGCGACTCATCGCCGGTGGTGGCCGGGTCGGGCGGGGCGCCCTTGACGTCGAGGTACCGATTGATCGGGCGCGACGCCGCGCCGTACCGATGCAGCCCGAAGTCCCCCTGGACGGGGCGCACGAGCCCGATCTTGCCGCCGAACAGCGGGCCCATCGTGGTTCCATTGCCGCCCACCGGAACGCGAACGCCCTGTCCATCGATCTGCATCTGCGGGAGTTGGTCGCGGTTGTCGGTCATGTGCAACTGGACGCCCGTGCCGATGGATTTCAGGCGCGCCGCGCACGACATCACCCGCGCCTTGTTCCGCGCCGGGCCGAGCGTCGCCACGATGATCCCGATGAGCAGCGCGATGATGCCGACCACCACGAGGAGTTCGACGAGCGTGAAGCCCCGAGCACGTGCGGCGGGCGTTCTGGCCATCGGGGTGCGTACCTCCGGCCGCTGCAATGCGACCCATCGGCGTGACCATCGGAGCGGGGGGCGGCGGAGAGGCCGCCCCCGGCGTGAAGACTCTCCCGATCCGCCCCTGATGGGGCGTCGGTTCCAGCCCGGAGGCCGGGGAATCCAAGAATGGGGGCGACAGGATTCGAACCTGTGTAGGCATACGCCAGCGGATTTACAGTCCGCCCCTTTTGGCCGCTCAGGCACGCCCCCCCGTTGCGAAGGAGCCAAGCGTAAGCGCCCTGGGCGGCGGCTTCAACTCGCGGGGAACATCCCGGTCCGGGCGTCAGCCGGGCGGGCCTCGCTCCACACAGCCGCCGACAGGAGTTGAACCTGCAACCTGGGCTTTACAAAAGCCCTGCTCTGCCAGTTGAGCTACGGCGGCGATCGACGGAGTTTAGCGGCCCGCGTCCACCGCCGACACGGTCGGCCCCCCCGGATCCCCCGACGCCCCGGGAGGCCGGGGCAGATCGAACGCCGCCGGCGCGCCCACCGCGAACGCGGCTCGGGCGCTCCGCAGGTACTCGGCCAGCCGGGCCGGATCGGAGTGGACGATCGCGTCCACGGCCGCTCGGCTCTGCTCGTAGAACGCCCGGACCGGGTCGTCATCGTGCCGGGCCGTGGCGCTCTGCCCAGGGGAGCCAGAGAGCGCCCCGCGCGCGAACGATTCGGCCAGACCCTCTGTCAACCACAGCGGGTGATCCCCGGTTCGCGACTGCACGCCGCAGTTGAACGCCAGGAGGTGCGCTGCCTCGTGCCGGATCTTCTCGCGCGTGGCGCGGGCCGCCTGTGCGCGGACCTCGCCGGGGCACAGGCCCTGATCGGCGGCCTGCAGAAACTCTGGACCTCCCAGGTCGTCGTACATCACGGCGTGGTTGCTGCCCGAGGCGTAGTACCCGCCCATCCAGTGCGCTTCGACCCCGTCCGCGCGCTGGGCAAACGCAACGAACTCGCGATGGTCGGAGAAGATGACCACGATCAGCGGGCGCGCCGGCCGATGCGTCTCGAGCCCCAGACGCGACATCGCCTCGAAGAAGTCGCTCCCCGCCTCCGCGAGCGTTGCGCCGTGGACGTCCAGTCGATCGGAAGGAAGGTCGGACACCACGGCGAAGTCGGCGAACCGGACCGCGCGGAACGGGATGCCCAGGTCGCTCGCCAAGGCCGCGGCCTCGTCCAGTCGGGCGTCGTTCGGATCGAACCCTTCATCCGCCAGCGCCGGACCTGGGCCGAGGCGGGCCCCGATGGCGACCACGACGGCGGCGATGAGCCCGGTCGTGCCGAACCAGCGGAGCGGACCGCCCCAGGGGCGCGATGGCGTCGTTGCGGGCATTGCTGGAGCATCGACGCTCCCGGCCCGCGCCTGCACGGAGGGGTGCGTCAAACCGCCCGGAACCGTCGGGCGGCGCCGCCGGGAACGGCTGGGCCGCCAAGCGAGGAGCCCTCGGCCCTATAATGGACCTACTTGTCGCACAGCCTGCCTCTTCAAGGGAGATTCCCCATGCGTCTGATGCTCGTCGTGTTGCTGAGCGCGGTTTTCGGAGCGGCCCTGTTGGCCCGTGAACCCGAGGTCCGCGCCCCTCAGGCGGTCAAGCCGCTCAATACGGTCTGCCCGGTCGAGGGCGGCGAGTTGGATCCGGTCGGGGCGACCGAGGAATATCAGGGCTGGACGATCGGCTTCTGCTGCACGATGTGCGCCGCCAAGTGGCGCTCGATGAATGAGGATGTGAAGGACGAGTTCGTCGCCCGCTTCGCGCCGGCTGGGCCGATCAACGCGATGTGCCCGATCGGCAAGGAGCCCGTGGCGCTGGACGTGCCGGTGTTCATGTACAAGGGCCAGCCGATCGGCGTGTGCTGCGCGGGCTGCGAGAAGCAGTTCCTCGCCTGGCCCGAGGCCGATCGCGACGCTTTTGTCAAGCAGCACACCGACCTGCCGTTCATGAACGACACGTGCCCGCTGGCGGACGATCCGATCATGAACGATGAGAACCCCAGCGTGGTGTTCCTGAGCGCCCGCATCGCGTTCTGCTGCCCCCACTGCATGACCAAGTGGAACGCGATGACCAACGGCGCGCGCGTGGAGATGCTCGAGAAACTCATGGCCGCGCCCGCCGCGGAGTGATCGGAGCGTCAGCGGGCGGGCATCAACCAGTCCACGACGTCCGGCAGCGCCGCGCCGACGACGAGGGTGTGGCCCTGGTCGGCGATGGTGCGGTGTTCGACGGGCAGCCCGCGTTCTCGCGCGCCCAAAGCGGCCTGCTCGAGCGCGGCGGCGCGGACCATCATGTCGAGTTCGGCGCCGACGACCAGGCACCGGGGCATGGGCGCCCCGGGCGCGGGGAACGACCCGCCGCCGGCGATGAGCGCCATGGACGCCACGGCGTTGGGCCGCTGGCGCGCGATGGTCATCGCCAGCCCGGCGCCCATCGAGTGCCCGACCAGGTGCACGCGGCTTCGATCCACGGCGCGCCAGTCGGACACGGCGTCCACCAGCGCGTCGAACGAGGCCACGTACGCCATCCCCGAACCCTCCGGCGAAACAACGATGAAGCCGTGCTCGTCCGCCAGGCGCCGGATGACGCCGGCTCCGTAGCCGTCCATGAACATGTTCTCGTCGCCGCCCATGCCGTGCAGCGCGACCACCAGAGGCGCCGGCCCCTCGGGCAGGTTCGCGGGGATGTACACGCGCAGAGGGATCTCGACGCCGGACGAAGGGAGCCGGCACCACCACCCGCCAGTGCGTCCGATGAAGGGGTCCACGCCCTGCTCGATGGAGACGATCTCCGCGTCCACCTCGTCCGCCAGCGCTGACTGATCGGCGAGCCACTGCGGGAGGATGTCCGGGGAGGGCGAATCGCTGAGCAGCGCATTGCGTGAGCGGATCATGCCGATCGCGCGGGTCAGCCCGGGTTCGGCGCGTTCGGCCGCAGAGAGGCGGGCCTCGTTGGCTTCCCGCGCCGCGTCCATCGAGCGAGGAACGATCTGCCAGCGTCCGACCTCGAACGGCGTGGGCGCTCCCTCCGCCCAACGGGCCATGACCGTGTAGACGCCGGGGCGCAGGTCGGCCGGGATGTCCTCCGAGAACAGCGCCGCCGACCAAGGCCAGGCCGCATCTTTGGAGAACTCGACCTCATGCTCGGCGCGGACCGTGCCGGAGCCATCCGTGAGCGCCAAGACGACGCGGGGCGCCGCGTACCGGCTGCCGTCGAACTCCACGTCGTAGAGCGGCGACGCGGTCAGGCGTGGGGGCGCCATGCCGGGCCGCCACACCGGTGGGTCGATCCGCACCTGCATCGACATCGAAATCACGTGCTGGGGCAATGTCTCGTGCCCGCGACGGAGCGAGGCGGTTTCGTAATCGAGTTGCCCGATCGCGGCCCCCACGGCGCCGCCGAAGATCGCGGAGGTCGCCTGATCGAACCGGTTGTTCGTGCGCGTCCCGGCGCCCTTCAGGGGACCGCCCTTGGCCTCGATCTCCCGTTCCAGCCGCATATAGGCGCCGGCCAGGTCCGCCCTCGTCGGCGCCACGACGCGATCCAGTGCAACCGAATGCGTCGGTGGCGGCCCGCTCGGCGCCGGTGTGGGCGTGGGCGTGAGCGTCTGTGCCGCGGCGATGACGGCCAAGCCGGCGTGAAGGGCGATCAGCGAGAGGGTCCGTCGCATCGGCGGGCTCCTTCGGTCGGGCGTTCCAGAGGGGCGTGCCCCGGGAAGGTAATCGACGGAGAAGGCCCCGGGGTGTTCCGATTCGAGGCCCCCGCGCGCAGAAAAAACCCCCGGGGCGGGCGCTTGCGACGAACTCGGACCAACCGAGATCGCCGTGCGGCGTCCTGAGTCGCCCGCCCGGGGGGACGAAAGGAATTTCGCGGGCCGCTCGGCGGCCCATCGCCGCACGTTTCGACGTCCGCCTCGGGGCGGATTCGATCCGGGTGGGTTTTGGGCGCTCTCGCGCGATCAGGCCCCCGTCCCGGAGCGCGACGCGAGCGCCTGGAACGCCGCGACCGCCCGGTCTCGCGCCAGTGCGTGGTCCACCATGGGCTCGGGGTAGTCGATCCCCGCCCGGAGGAGCCCCGGCAGCGCCGAGGGCTCGTGGATGTCTTCGTCGGACAGGTCGGCCAGTTCGGGCACGTATCGCCGGATGAAGGCGCCCGTGGGGTCGAACTTCCGGCTCTGGCTGAAGGGGTTGAAGATGCGGAAGTACGGCGCCGCGTCCGTCCCCGTGGAGGCGGACCACTGCCACCCGCCGTTGTTCTGCGCCAGGTCGCCGTCGATGAGGTGGCGCATGAAGTGGCGCTCGCCCCAGCGCCAGTCGATCAACAGGTCTTTGGTGAGGAACATCGCCGCGATCATGCGCAGGCGGTTGTGCATCCAGCCGGTCTGCAGCAGTTGCCGCATCGCGGCGTCCACGATCGGGAATCCCGTGCGGCCCTCGGTCCATCGCCGGAACTGCTCCTCGTCGTAGGACCATGGGATCCGCTCGGTCTCGGCCTTGAAGGCGCGCCCCATGCTCACCCGCGGGTAGCCCACCAGGATGTGCCGGTAGAACTCGCGCCAGATCAGTTCGCTGATCCAGCATTCCGGCCCACGCTCGCCCCCGTCCGCGCGCCCATCGTTGGCGGCCAGGGCCGCGATCAGGCACTGCCGCGCGGAGATCGATCCCACCGCCAGGTACGGGGACGTCCGGCTGGTTCCAGGCTCGGCCGGGAAGTCGCGATGCTCGTTGTATCCCTCGATCCGGCTCTGGCAGAATCGGCGCAGCGACTGCATCGCGGCGCTCTCGCCCGCGGGCCAGAGCGCAGGGTCCACTGACGAGTCGAACCCGTCGACGCGTTCGGGCACGGGCGAGCGCGCAATGCCCACGGGCCTCTGGCTCCTGGGCGCTGGCAGCGCCCGCGCCCCGCCCAGCTCGTCGAGCACGCGGAGCCATGCCCTCCGAAACGGCGTAAAGACCGTGTAAAAACGGCCCTCACCGGTGCGGACCTCCGCCGGCGGGACGATCGTCTGATCGTGGTGCGCGACGTACCCTACGCCCCGCGATTCGAGGAGCGCACGGACGCGTTCGTCGCGCCGAGACTCGTTCACCTCATACTCGATGTTGCAGCGCACCTCGGCGCAGCCGTGGCGCAGCGCCAGGTCCAACACGAGGCCGGGCACATCCGCCCGGCGAGGCGCGTGGGCGATCAGCAGAGGGATGTGCAGCGCGTGCAGGTCGTCCGAGAGCCGACGCAGCGTGCGCAGGATGAAATCCACGCGGACCGCGGCCATGTCGTGCGCGCGCCACTCCTCGGGCGACACGATGAAGGCGGCGACCACGCCGTCTGGCGACGCCTTCGCGGCGTGGTGCAGCGCCGTGTTGTCGCGCGTGCGCAGGTCCGAGCGCAGCCACACCAGCGACCTCACGACGACGCGCCCTCAAGGAGCATCCACAGCGCCAGCGCCGATCGCGCCGACCACGCGCCGGTGCGCACCCAGTTCGACCGCACGAGAAGCGCTGCGGCCCGGGCGTCAAAGCCCCCCATCAGCCGCCGGTGCAAAGGGACCTGCGCCGCCCACGTGGAAGCCCAAATCACCAGCAGAAGCGCCCCTCCGATCGCCGGAGCCGTCACCCCCAAGATCCCCGGCGACGCCAGCAGCGTCGCCGCCGTCGCCAGTTCCACCAGCATCGCCGGACCGACCGCCCAGCCCGCCCGCTCGACGTGCGACCGCTCATACGAAGGAAACGCCTCGGCGCCGACGGCCGCGAACAACGGGTAATGCACCACCTGCACGAACCAAACCAGCCCGGTCATGTAGACCGTCGCCAGCAGGTGCACCGAGAGGAGGAGGACGTCGAACTGCGCCATGGCGGGATGCAGGGGCGCGATCACGGCGCCTCCTGAGCGACCGGGACACCCGGCCGCGGCAGGTTTCGCAGGCAACACCCGCTCGGATTCGCCCCCGCAGCCCCACCGATGGGGCCACAATATCGACAAGCCGTCTTGACAACTTATAGTTCGCGGCTATTCTAGGTTCATGGAAGCCCCCGAAGGCCTATCTCTGGACGACCTGGCCCGCGAGACGGGGATCGAGCCCCGGACAATTCGGGCGTACGTGCAGCGAGGGCTGGCGCCGCGGCCGTCCAAGCGGGGGCGCGGCGCCCTGTACCCCGCCGAGGCGCTGGATCGGCTCCGGGCGATCCGTCGCCTCATGCGGGAGCAGGGCCTGAGTCTGGACGACATTGGGCGGGTCTTCTTCCAGGCGGACGAGGACGCGATCCGCGGCATCGCGGACGGACGGCCGGGCCCGATCGAGGCCTCGCCTCCCGAGGCCGTCCATGCATACCGACCGCGCCCCATGCAAACGCGGGCCGTTGATCGGTACGAGTCGCCCTTCGAGGAATCGCTCGTCGCTGGCGACGCCGTTCCTGCGGAGAGTTGCTCCGGGGAGCGGCGCTTCACTCGCGCCGGCGCGTCGTCTCTTGAGTCGCTTCTCGACCGCCTCCGTGCCGCCTCGTCCGGCGGCGCGGTGCGGCACGGGTCGCGCGTTGAGTCCTGGGTCCGCGTGCGCGTGACGCCGGACTTCGAGATCGGCGTGCGCGGGATCGACGATCCCGCGACACGCGCGCAGATGGAGGAGATCGCCGACCACCTGCGCGCGGCGCTGTCGAGCGTAAAGGGGGTGGGCCGCACGGACTGAACCGGCTCTGCTCCACGTCGTCCCACCGGTCCGCCCCGACGCGCCCGGCCCTTCGATCGCACGTTCAGGTTTCGTCGTCGCAACCGCCCACCCCGGCGCGGCGGGGATCGCCGCGCCCCATGCAAGGAGTTCACCCATGAAGAATCTGTCCGGCCCCACCGCTTGCGAGATCGTTCTGCTGCTGGACCGCTCCGGCTCGATGGGGACGCTGCGGGAAGCCACGATCCTCGCCGTGAACGAGTTCCTGGCGGGCCAGCGCTCGGCGACCGGCGAGGCGTTCGTATCGATCTATCAGTTCGACCATGAGTTCGCGTCGATGTTCGAGGCGCGTCCCGCAGAGGCGACGCCGACGATCGGGCCCGAGAACTACGAGCCGCGGGGCTCGACGGCGTTGCTCGACGCGATCGGCGAGACGATCGAGCGCACCCGGCTGCGCCTGGACTGCTGCGGGAACGACGCCCGAGTGGTCCTCGCGATCATGACGGACGGCCTTGAGAACGCGAGCCGACGCTTCGGCCTGCGCACCGTCCGCCGGATGCTGGCGGCGTGCCAGAAGCAGGGCTGGCAAGTCCTTTTCCTGGGGGCGAACATCGACGCCGTGCAGGAAGCCCAGCGCCTGGGCATCGCGGCTGGCCGTGCCGCGACGTTCGCCGCGAGCGCAGGGGGCATCTCCGCGAACATGCGTTGCGTGGGCGCCAAGATCGCGTCGGCCCGCTCGGACGAGCATTGCAGAGCGATCGAGTTCAGCGCGGAGGAACGGGCGTCGAT
>JACVCK010000244.1 GCA_016742055.1 Phycisphaerales bacterium | reverse complement strand
GTGAGATCGAGGCGCCGATTCTGCGGGAGATCACGCAGGAGGGTGGGGCGCCGCGGTTCTGGCAGAAGGGGGGAGGATTCGACCGGAATGTGCGCGACGAGGGGGAGTTCTCGCGGCACGTTCGGTACATCCACTGGAATCCGGTGGAGCGGGGGTTGGTTTCGAGGCCGGAGGATGGGGAGCGGTCGAGTGTGAAGTGGTGGATGGGGGATCGGGAAGGTTGAGTTGTGATCCGCCGCCGGGAGGATTGAGTGACGGATTATGGAAGGGGTTTGTCTGAGTCAGACAGGAGCACGACCGCTCAGAGCCGCGGTCGGTGGCGCGGCCGTTGGTGGCACGGGGCCGCGGTTCGTTCACGGCACGATCACTCCGTCCGCCCCGCATCCCGGCCCGTAGACCACGGCGTTGAGGAACAGGCGCGTTGAGCCGATCGCGGCGCCTCGATAGGTCGGGGAGCCGGCGAAGAGGATCACCTGGCCGTTGCCCAGCCCTTCGCGGGTGAGGTAGGCGGAGTTGGCGAGTCGGGCCGCGGCCTCGGGCCAGAGGAGGCCGGAGAGGCGTACGCGGAGGGTGTAGCCGTCGGGCAGGGCGCTCCAGCCGCGGCGGGCGCGTTCGGCGGGTTTGTCGTCGTCGGCTTCGTCTTCGTCGGCGGGTTGCTTGGGCGCGGGTTCGAGGACGCCGATGCGGACGGGCGCGTCCACGCCTTCGGGGGCCATGAGGACGGCGTCGCCGAGGGTGAGGAGGGACATCTCGTCGCCTACGCCGCAGGTCAGCCAGTGGCGGTCGTCGGTGCGTGCGGCGACGAAGGCGCCCTGGGGCATGAACATGGCCTGCCATGCGTCGCGCTTCTTGAGTTCGTCGGAGTCGGGCAGGGGCGCGACGCCGTCCCATGGGAACGCGAGGGTTTCGGGCGCTTCGCTGGACCAGACGGTTTCGGCGGCCATCTCGTCGATGGTTTCGAGGCGCCCGGCCCATTCGCGGAGGACCTGGCGTTCGTACTCGGGCAGATCGTCGAGGACGTCGGACAGGAGGCGGACGTCGGAGAGGTCGTTGGAGCCGTCGTCGCCCGGGTGATGGGCCGCGGCGGCGGCGGAGGAGCCGATGGCGATGAGCGTTCCGCCCTCGCGCACCCAGCGGACGAGTCCTTCGCCCATCGTGCTGACGGGGCTCGGGCCCCAGGAGGCGGGGACGACGAGCACGTTGTATCGGCGGAGGTCGGTGTACGCGGCGGAGTCGGCGTCGAGGAGCGTGGCGCGGACGCCCAGGCGCTGATCGATGGCGTGCCAGACTTCGCCGACGGAGTAGGAGTCGAGCATGCCGCGGGAGAGCACGGCGATGCGGGGGCGTTCGAGGAGGGGGAAGTGTTCGCCGCCGAGGTCGGGTTCGTCGTTCTCGCCCATGCCGGTGGCGAGCGGGGCCATGGAGACGGCGACGGCGCGCATCTCTTGTTCGAGGATGTCTTCGAGCGTTGCGCCCTGGATGGGGTTGTCCACGCGGAGGACAAGGACGGTTCCTCGGGGGGCGGGGGCGCCGTTGAAGGGGAAGGGTTTGTTGTTGATGCGCACGCGGACGCCTCGCTCCAAGAGGCGTGCGGCGAGGGCGAGGGTGGAGTCTCCGGCGCCGCGGCTGGCCCAGCCGATGGTCGAGGAACGGTCGAGCGTGGGCGCGAGTCGGACCTCGTCGGCGGGGCCTTCGAATCGTCCCTGGGGCGCGGCGTCGAGGGCGACGACGTCGATGTCGTACATCATGCCGAGGTTCCAGGCGGGGGTGTCGTAGAGGCGCGACTGGCCCATGCGGAGCAGTTCGCGCCGCGCTTCCTGGAGGAAAGCGGGGGGCATGCGGGGGTCGAGTTCGAGGAGGGCGCCGGCGAGGGCGGCGTTGGGCTGGGCGCGGCGGACGATGTAGGTGTCGGCGGGGAACTCGGCGTTTTCGGCGCGCCGGCCGAGGCGGTCCACGCCCGAGGCGCGGAAGGGCTCCGCGGCGCGGAGCGCTTCGACGCCTTGGAGGCGCAGGGTGTCGATCAGTGCGGCGAGTCGGGCGTGGTCGGTGGAGCGGAGGGCCCACGCGGCGGCGCCGGGGTGGTTGTCGTCGCGGACGGCGCCGGCGCGCTCGTCGGCGAAGGCGCGGAGCATGGCGTTCTTGTTGTCCTTGAGGGTGTTGAGGAGGGAGACGCTGGCGACAGCCTGCTTGCGGACGGCGAGGCGGTAGGGCTCGATCGTGCCCTCGCGCCGGCGGACGCCGTCCTCGGCGATGCGGGCCTGCTCGAATAGGATGCCGACGGCGCCGCCGAACGCGGCCCAGGCGTCGGAGTAGCCGGGGTACCAGCCCTCGTTCCATTCGCCGGTGTAGTAGCGCCAGCCGTGGGCGTCGAAGTCGCGGGCGATGCCCTTGGACATAGTGCGCATGGCGTCGAGGCGGGAGGCGGGGTGGAAGGGGTTGAACGGCGCTCGGGGCGGGCTGAAGAGGAAGGTGTCCTGCGCATACATCTCGTGGGCGTCGAGGAACAGTTGAGGGTTCCACTGGCGGACGGCGCGGATGCGGCCGCGCGGTTTGGGGTGGTCGCCGCAGATGCAGTCGCGGGTTGGGGGCGAACTGTGGTGGTGTGGTTGACCCCCGGGCCCAGTAGCCCAGGGCAGGG
>JACVCK010000040.1 GCA_016742055.1 Phycisphaerales bacterium | reverse complement strand
CCCCGCGAACATCGAGGCCGGCAGCACCGGGGGCGGGTTTCTCCGCACCCCCTCCGCCAGTTGGCGCCCCCCCGCCGAGGGCGACATCTTCCGCAGCCACGCCACCGGGTAGAACGCCACCGCGCCGTCCGCCCACTCCACTTCGAGGCCCTTCTCACGGTCCAGGTGCAGGCGGGCGGGGGCGTCCACGGGTCGATGGCTCCGTTGGGGCGGGAATGCGGGGCGGGCGCGAACCGATCGCTGCGGCCCCGCGTCCGAGTCGCCGATACCCTATCCCCCGACACCGCCCGGAGCGCCCCTCCGGGCCCAGCCCACCGCCTCAGGAGAACCCGATGCCCCTGTTCGACCGCTCCACCGTCTGGGCATGCCTCGCCGGAGCCGCCCTCGCCGCCGGCGCCGTCGCCAAGACCCCGCTCGGCCACGTCGAGAAGCGCGGCGGCGGGCCGACCCCGGTCATCCTGATCTCGGGCGTCGCGTGCGACTGGACCGTGTGGGAGGCCTTCATGGAGCGGAACAAGGACGCGTTCACGATGTACGCCGTCACGCTCCCGGGCATGGCGGGCACGCAGCCGCCGCCCAAGCCCGAGCAGGAGGGCGGCACCCCTTGGTTCGACGCCTCGATCGCCGCGCTCAGCGCGCTCATCAACGACAAGGGCCTCGTCAAGCCGGTGGTGGTGGGTCACTCGCTGGGCGGCCACCTGGCGCTGCGTCTGGCGCTCGATCACCCCGAGCAGGTCGGGCGCGTGGTGATGCTCGACTCGATGCCCTCGTTCCCCGTGGGCGGCGGTTCGATCGTGGGCGAACAGCGCTCGGCGATCATCGACGGCGTGCTCACGCCCCAGATCCGCCAGCAGGACGCCTCGCAGTGGCAGGAGTCGTTCGCGCGGGAGGCGATGTCGATGGTCTCCGCCGCGGACCGCAGCGATCAGATCCGCGAGATGCTCCGCACGACCGACGGCGCGGTGACGGTGCAGTACTTCATCGAGGGCCTTCGGTCCGATCAGGCGCCGCGCCTGGGCTCGCTGCGCGTGCCGACGCTCATCATCGCCGCCATGAATGACCGTCTGCCCGCGGGGATGAACGCCGATCAGGCCCGGGCCTACTGGGCGGGCATCGACGGGCTTTCCGAGCATCTGGACGTGGTGATCTTCGAGAACACGCGCCACTTCGTGATGGACGACCGCTCCGCCGCGACCGACGCCGCCATCCGCGCGGTGGTCAAGGGCGAGAAGGCCGCGGGCGTCGGCGTCGATGCGGGCCCGCCCGACGGCGTGGTCGCGCCGCCCAAGGCCGGCGAGCGTCCAGCGGACAAGGCCCCCGCGACGGCGCCGGAGACGAACTGATGCCCGGTGTTCACGGGGGGTCCGGCGGGCGCGGCGGTCACTTCGCCGACCGGCTCATCGAGGCGGTGGAGCGGGCGGGCTCGCCCGCTTGCGTCGGGCTCGACCCCGTGCTGGACCGGCTCCCTGAGGCCATGCAGCGCGCCGCGGGCATGAGCGCCGAGAAGTTCGAGGCCGCGGCGTCGCACGCCATCGAAACATTCTGCGTCGGCGTGCTCGACGCCGTGCAGGGCGTGGCGGGCGTGGTGAAGCCCCAGAGCGCGTGTTTCGAGCGCTACGGCCATTGGGGCGTCGAGGCGCTGAGCAAGGTCTGCCGCGCCGCGAGGGAGCGGGGTTTCGTCGTGATCCTCGACGCCAAGCGGGGGGACATCGGCGTCTCGGCCGATCACTACGCGGCCTTCGCGTTCGACGCCATGCAGGCCGACGCCGTCACCGTGAGCGCCTACATGGGCGCGGACACGCTGACGCCGTACCTGGCGAGCAAGTACGCCGGGCGGGGCGTCTTCGCGCTCGTCCGCACCAGCAACCCGGGCAGCGACGAGACGCAGGGGGCGCGGCTGGAGAACGGGCGCACGATCGCCGAGCACGTTGGCGCGATCGTCGCGCGCACGGGGGCGGAACGCGCGGGGAAGCACGGCTGGAGCGACGTGGGCGCCGTGATCGGCGCGACCAAGCCGCAGGACGGCGCCGCGATGCGTGCGGTCATGCCCCGTCAACCGTTCCTGGTGCCCGGCTTCGGCGCGCAGGGCGGGACGGTGGACGACCTGGCCCCGCTGCTGACCGCGCCGGACCGGCGGGTGAAGGGCCGCGCCGCGTGGCGGGGCGTGGTGGTGAACGCCAGCCGCAGCGTGCTGTACCCGTTCGAGCCGGGGCCGGGGGATGTCGATTGGCAGTTGAAGGTGCGCGCGGCGGCGGAGCGGTTTGCGGGGGAGTTGGCGAAGGCGATGGGGTAGTGCAGAAGCCGCCACTGAGGAGTCCACGGCGAAGTGGCGGATGGCTTAGAGCCGCCGGCTTGAGCCGGTGCGAGGGATGCGCCGGGGTAGTATTCCCTACATGCATACACAGCACACTCTCACGGCGTTGGTGTTGGTCCTAGGTTCATCGGCGGCGTTGGCCGGGCCGCTCGAAGACATGCGGGCGCGCGACGCCGCGGCGGAGCGGATGACGCTCCGGGCGACGGTTAGCGCCGATTCGGTGCGGATAGACCCGACCCAAGGCCGCGCGACGCGAGAGGTGGTGTATATTCGCGACGGCGAGCGCGAGGCGCTGTCGTGGATCGCGACGCACCCGGACCCGACCTACCGTGCGCCGGGCGATCGGCATTACAGCGGCGACTTCGGGCCCTCGGGTGAACTCATCGTGTGGCAGACGGTCCGCTTCGACGGCGTGCGAGCGCCGAATTCGAGCGTGACTGTACAAGTCCATCAGCGCATCGATGTCTTCCCGGATGGATCGCTGGTGCGGCATCCGGAGCATCTGACCCGCACGACATTCGCGCCCGGCGCGTTGGATTCAGTGTGGCTCGGTCGCGAGTGCCTGCTGGCGCTCGGGGTCGGTGTGACCGAGCATTTGGCGGAGCCTTTGACGGTGGAAGTGCAGGGACAAACGACCTGGATCAGAGCGGCGGACGCCACAAACCCCACGCTGGAATGGGCGATCGTTGTCTCCGAGGAACGACCGACCATCTCGATGTGCGTATTTCTCAACGATCATGCTCGGCGAAACCAGACGACAGGCACGGTTCTCGTATGCCATATTCCACCGCTCATCGGTGTCTCGACGATTGGCGAGGTCATTGTCGGTGAATACAGCCTCCCCAAGAGCGGCTGGGTTGACCGCGTGGGAATGTCGCGAGTGATGGCGGAGCTCGGGGACGCTCGCTTCGAGGCGGATCACGAGGTCTTTGAGGCCATCGCGGCCCACGTCGCCGGTGCGGAGGCGCAGGAGGAGGTCAGCGCGGATGGAGAGCGGCGGTTAGTGGAGTAGCCTTGTGCCGCCGCCCCGCGGCTCCATCATGCTGTGGCGCCTTACCCCGGGCTGACGCCCGGGGCTACGGTGTGTCGCCGCTCCGCGACTGAGAGGGCGCGGGCTCGCGCCTCACATCGGCTTCTTCCCAATCGTCACGTCGTACACGTGCAGCAACTTCTCCTTGTCGAAGACCATCTCGTTCCTCGACAGGCCGACGATGTCGTACTCGGGCGTGAGTTCGATCGCGTCCACGGGGCACGCCTCTTCGCACATGCCGCAGAAGATGCAGCGGAGTTCGTCGATCTCGAACTTCTTGGGGTACTTCTCGCGGTCGTCCCAGGGGCTTTCCGCGGCGTCGATGTGGATGCAGCGGGCCGGGCAGATCGTCGGGCACATCATGCACGCGACGCACTTGACGCGCCCCTGCTCGTCGCGGTTGAGACGGTGCACGCCCCGGAAGTTGCCGGCGTTGAGGCCGCCTTTCTCGATGGGCATGTCCTCGCGCCGCTGCTCGGGGTACTGGATGGTGCGGCTGGTGCGCCCTTGGCCGAAGGAGGTGAAGAAGTGGCGCATCGTCGTGCCGAAGCCCTTGACGATCTCGGGCACATAGACGGCCTCGAGGCGGGTCATCTTGGGGGTTTCGAGCCGCAGGATGTCTTCGTCGCGGATGGCCATGGTGGGGATCGGGCTCCGGGGCCTGAAGGCGGGGTCGTGGCGGACGGATTCTAGCGGTCGGCGATTCGGGATGGGCCGGGGCCGGGGGCGCCGCCCGGACTCACAACACGGGCCGCGGCCTCCTCCAGAAGCCGCGACGCCGCCCGCAGAGCGTCCTCGTAGGGCATCCCCGCGGGCGTGATCGGTACGATGCGCTCGAACGGCCCGGCGCGGCTCGTCAGCCCCGCTTCCCAGCCCTGCCCTGTCGCGCCCACGAGCGCGATCGCGGGCACGCCGGCGCGCCGGGCGCGCATCCCCGCGGCGAACGCCGCCTTTCCGGACAGCGAAGTCGCGTCGAAGCGGCCCTCGCCCGTGATCAGGAGCGAGGCGCCCTTGAGGAGTTCATCGAAGCCCAGCGCATCGAGCACGAGTTCGGCCCCGGGCCGGAGTGCGGCCGCACAGAACGACGCGAGCCCGAACGAGACGCCCCCGGCGGCGCCCGCGCCGGGGGTTTCGGGCGCGAACGTCGCGCCCGCTTCGGCGGCCCGGCGCGCGAAGTTGCGGAGCCCCGCGTCGAGCCGTTCCACTTGCGCCGGGTCGGCGCCCTTCTGCGGGGCGAAGACGCGCGCCGAACCGGATGGGCCGAAGAGGGGGTTGGACACGTCGCAGGCGACGGTGAAGCGCACGCCCGCGGCGCGGGCCGCGAGCGGCGAGGCGTCGATGCGCGCGATGCGGATCAGGTCGGCGCCGGTGGGGCGTTCGATGGGGGCCCCGTGATCGTCGAGGAACCGGGCGCCCAGCGCCGCGAGCAGGCCCGCGCCGGCGTCGCACGTGGCGCTGTTGCCGATGCCCAGCAGGACCTCGCGGGCGCCGGCTTCGATGGCGGCGCCGATGAGTTCTCCAACGCCGAAGGTGGTGGTTTGCTCCGGGTTTCGCTCGGAGCGTGGGATCAGCGCCAGGCCCGCGGCGTCGGAGAGTTGCACGACGGCGCTGGCGCTGTCGGGTCCGGCATGGAGGGCGAAGCCCGCGTCCACGGGCTCGCCGAGTGGGCCGCAGACCCGGCGCGCGACCCAACGGTGCGAGCCGCCGGCGCAAAGGGCTTCGACGAACCCCGCGCCGCCGTCGGAGAGGGGGCGCTCGATGATCTCGGCGTGCGGATGGGCAGCGCGAACGCCCCGCGCGGCGGCGGCGCAGGCCTCGGCGCCGGTGAGGCAGTCCTTGAAGGCGTCCGACGCGGCGACGATGCGAACGCGGCCCGGCATGCGCCCACTCCCATCAGCGTCAGCGCTGGAGCAGATGCTCCAGTTCCTTCTGGAAGCCCAGGAACTCGCGCAGGTGCTCCTGCTCGTCCGAGAGCAGTTCGATCGCCAGATCCTGCGTGGCGAAGTCCGCACCCTCGCAGATTTTGATGATCCGCTCGTAGCCGGCGATCGCGGCCTTTTCGGCGTCGATCACGCCCTGCACCACGGCCAAGAGGTCGGTGGTCTTTTCGGGCGGCTGGAGGGAGTTCTGGCCCCAGACGAGGCTGAGCGAGCCGGGCACACGTCCGCCGATGGTCTTGATCCGCTTGGCGACGAGTTGGGCGTGGCCCAGTTCGGCGGGCACATCGGCGGCGAGGGCCGCCTTGATCGGCGCCGCGAGCGCGCCGTCGAGGTCCACGGAGTTGGCGATGTAGTTCATCACCGTCTCGATCTCCATGTTGTAGGCGTCGATGAGGGCGTCGACGATTTCGGACGATGAGGGCTTGGTCTTGGCCATGGCGGCGCTCCCGTGCAGAAAGAAAAAACGCCCCCGGGCGCGTGGGCCCGGGGGCGCATGGTAGGCGGAGAGTGGGGGAGGATCAGTTCTCGGAGTTGGGCCCGATGTGCCGGTCGAGGAACTTGACCATGCGCTCATTGAAGAGGATGCGGTTGTCGAGTTTGGCGAAGCCGTGGCCCTCGTCGGCGAAGTAGAGTTGCTCGGGGTCCAGCCCGCGCTTCTGGAGCGCGACGGCCAACTGCATGGCCTCGCCCACGGGCACGCGCGGGTCGTTGAGGCCGTGGGCGATGAGCATGGGGCACTGGATCTCGTCCGCGCGGTGGATGGGCGAGACGCTGTCGAGGAAGTCCGGGTCCGAGAGCGGGCCGTACTCGACCTCGCGCAGGGCGCGCCGGTAGCCGCGGGTCTGCTCGAGAAACGTGCGCATGTTCGTGATGCCCACAACGTTGATCGAAGCGCCGAAGACGTCGGCGCCTTCGATGACGGTGGCGACGGACATGAACCCGCCGTAGGACCCGCCGTACGCCGCGATCTTCATCGGCTTGGCGTAGCCCTCCCGGACGAGCCAGCGCGCCGCCTCGGCGCCGTCCTTCACGCTGTCCCAGCGGTTCTTGTAGTTGTCGAGCATGTGGAACTCGCGCCCGTAGCCGGTGGAGCCGCGGACGTTGGGCAGCAGCACGCCGTAGCCCTGGGAGACCAGGTACTGCGAGGTTCGGTCGAAGCCCGGGCGGCTCTGGCCCTCCGGTCCGCCGTGGAAGTTCACGACGAAGGGGATGGGCGTTCCCTTTTTGTAGTTGGCTGGCAGATAGAGGAACGCGGGGATCTCGAGCCCGTCGAAAGAGGTGTACTTCACCAGTTCCGGCAGGCGGAACGTGCTGAGGTCGATCGGCTCTCGATCGACGCGTGCGGTGACGGCGCGGGCGGGGCCGGCGTTCCGCCCGTCGGGAGCGATCTCCGTCGCGTAGGTGATGCCGGGCGTGCGGGCGTTGGTCACGCTCCAGGCGATCAGGTTGCCGCGCATCTCGCCGGGGAACGCCATGCCCTCTTCAATCTTGGGCATCGCGACTTCGGTGAGCGCCGGCAGGCGGAACACGCGCAGCCGGGCGTACCCGTCCTCGTTGTGCGCCGTGGCCAGCAGGGTGCGCTCCTGGTTCATGCCGGCGCTGTCCACTTCGTACGCCGAGAGCGCGGGGAAGGCCTCGGTGATGGGACTGCCGGCGGACAGGTCCCGCACGTACAGCCGGACCAGCCCGTCGCGGAAGTCCGAGCGGAGCATCGCCGCCGTCTCGCCGGGCATGTAGCCGACCCAGCCGTTGGAGGAGGGATTGCTTTCCTCTGTGGCGCTGAGGTCGGTCAGATCGCCGGTGGCGGTGTTGAGTTCATAGATGCGGGAATCGGAGATCGACAGGTACTTCGCCACCAGCGCGCGCGAGCCGTCCTTCGTCACGTCGCCCGCCGACCACGAGCCCTGCCTGGCCAGCAGTTTCGTGGACTTGCCGCTGGCGATGTCGAAGCGGTAGATGTGGAAATCGTTGGGGCTCTCGTCGTTGGCGGTGTACAGAAAGCCGGACGAGTCGTGCAGCCATGCGTTCACGCGGAACTGCACGGCCGGGTTCTGCAGCGCGGGCTTGATCTGGTCGGTCGCGGTGTCGAGCAGCCAGATGTTCGTGTCCTCGTTGCCGCCCACGGCCGCGGACAGCGCGATCCACTTGCCGTCCGGCGACAGCGAGTAGCCCGACAGCCCGTCTTTGTAATCGGTCAGCCGCTTCGCCGGGCCGTCCACCGGCGCGCCCTTGGCGCGTCGGTACAGTTGGTTCACGCCGTCCGGCCAGTCGCGGAAGTACACCGTGCCGTCCGGCGCGATCGACACCCCCGTGGGCGTGCGGATCGACAGGAACTGCGCGATTGTCGGCGCCTCGGGGGTCGCCAGCGCCACGCCGCCGAACGCGATCGCGGCGCCGAGCGCGAGGGAACGGATAGAGGCCAGGGTCTTCATGCGGAAATCCTCCGTAGCGTCGGGAGGCGCCACGAGCGGCGCCGGCGTGTGAGGATACCGCCAAGGGTCCGCCCGGCGGCGCTCCACCCCCCTGGCGACCGCGCCGCCCGCCAACCCGGGCCGTTCACCCCCCCGGACGCAGGTAGATCACCTTCCCGTTGTCCCCGTCCCGCTCCCCGTCGGCGCACGCCACGATCACCGCCGCCACCGCCGCCGCCTCCAGCGCCCGGCCTCGCGGGACCATCCTCTCATCGAACATCGAGCGCAGCATCCCCGTCTCCACCGCCCCCGGCGCCACCGAGAACGCCCGCACCCCGATCGCGCGGCCTTCCTTCGCGCACGAGCGCGTGAAGGAGTCCAGCGCCGACTTCGCCGCGGCGTAGGCGAAGAAGCCCGGGAACGGGTCCTGCGTGCCCAGCGTGGACACATTCACCACGCAGCCGGACCGCCGGGACTTGAACGCCGACCACGCCTCGGAGATCGCGGCGCCGGGCCCGAGCGCGTTCACCGCGAACGCCCGCGCCAGCAGCGCGTCGTCGGTCGCCTCGATCGACGCCAGCGACGCGAACCCCGCGTTGTTCACGAGCAGGTCCAGCCGACCGTGCCGCTCCGCGGCGGCGCGCACCAGCGCCCGGGCCTGCGCCGGATCGGCCACGTCGCACGGCGCCGCCTCGGCGCGTCCGCCCGCGGCGCGAATGGCGCGTGCTGTCTCCTCCAGCGTCCCTGGCGTCCGCCCGGCCAGGACCACGGCGTACCCGCGCCCGGCGAGCGCCAGCGCCGTCTCCCGCCCGATGCCCGAGCCCGCCCCCGTCACCACCGCCACCCGTTCGTCGCGCGTCATCGGTCAACGTCTCCTGTGGTCGGCGCCGAGGCGTCCGCCGTGCGCGAGGCGCCCGGGCGAGCACGGTGCTTCCGCCCCCTCGCCGCTACACTCCAGTCGCTTCGCCGCACGCCGTCAACCGGATGAGCCCTTGACCATACATATCGAGAAGCCGGCCCTCACCAAGATCGTCGCGACCCTCGGCCCCGCGACCGACAGCGTCGAGACGCTCCAGAAACTCGTCGCCCACGGCGTGAGCGTCTTCCGTCTCAACTTTTCCCACGGCGACCTCCACGCCCACCGCGAGCGCCTGCTCCTCGTGCGCCAGGCGTCTCAGGAGATGGGCAGGCCCCTGGCGATCCTCGGCGACCTCTGCGGCCCGAAGATCCGAGTGGGCAAGGTCCCGCAGGGGGGCATCCTCGTCGAAGCCGGCCAGGACGTGCTGGTGCGCACGGACGTGGAGATGGCTGAAGACGGCAAGTCGCCCGTGCTGCCGTGTTCGTACGAGCCGCTGGCGCGCGAGGTGGTCGCCGGGCAGCGCGTACTTATCGACGACGGGAACATCCGCATGCTCGCCGTCGAGGCGCTGCCGCACGAGAACGAGTTGCGCTGCCGCGTCGTCACCGGCGGGCGCGTGACCACGGGCAAGGGCCTCAACCTCCCCGACAGTTCCCTTTCGGCGCCTGCGATCACGGAGTGGGACAAGGAGTGCATGGTGTGGGCGGTGGAGCACGGGGCCGACTTCCTGGCGCTCTCGTTCGTCCGCCGCGCCGAGGATGTGCTGGAACTCAAGCGCCTTCTGGGCGCGCTGGCGCGCGGGCTCACGCCCATGCCCGACGGGGTCGTCCCGCCGGCGCCCAGCGGCGCCATCCCGGTGATCGCGAAGATCGAGAAGCCCCAGGCGGTGGAGCACATTGACGGCATCCTCGAGGCCGCGGACGGCATCATGGTCGCGCGGGGCGACCTGGGCGTGGAACTGGACGTGGCGCACGTGCCGATCGTGCAGAAGCGGCTGATCGCGCGCGCGAAGGATTTCGGCAAGCCGGTCATCGTCGCGACGCAGATGCTCGAGTCCATGATCGAGCGGGCCAGCCCCACCCGCGCCGAGGCCAGCGACGTGGCCAACGCCATCCTCGACGGCGCCGACGCCGTGATGCTCTCGGGCGAGACCGCCGTCGGCAAGTTCCCCGTCTACGCCGTCGAAACCATGCGCCGCATCGCGCTCGCCACCGAGGACGAGGAGCGACGCGCCAAACGAACCGACTCGCCGCCCCGCATCCTGCAGGAGGCCCGCGACCGCACCGCGGCGCTCGCGCACGGCGCTTGGCACATCGTCGAGGACATCGGCGCCTCGCTCGTGGTCGTCTGGTCCGAGGGCGGCGGGTCCGCGCGGAAACTCTCCCAGAACGACTTCCACGTGCCCATTATCGCCTTCTCCTCCGATGAAACCGCCGTGCGGCGCATGGCGCTGCTGCGGGGCGTCTCGCCCATCCTCTGGACGCGCATCCCTGAGCACCGCTCCGAGTTCGCCGCCATGGTCGACCGCTACGCCCTCGAGCACCACTGGGCCAGGCCGGGCGACTGGATGGTCCTCATCGCCGGCAAGCCGCTGGGCGTCCGGGGCGTGGTCAACACCGTCGCCATCCGACGCGCAGGTGAACTGGTCAGCGGGAGCGACGAGTGACCGACGCCCACGAGCGCGCCGCCGTGCTCGCCATCGGCGACGAGATCGTCCTCGGCCAGAAGACCAACACCAACTCCGTCTGGCTCGCCGAGCGCCTCGCCTCGTTCGGCGTCATGACCGTTGAGCACGTCAGCGTCGAGGACGACCTCGAACGCATCCGCGACGCCATCGCGCGCCTCGCCCGCGAAAACGTCCTCGTCATCTGCACCGGAGGGCTCGGGCCCACCGCCGACGACCTCGCCCGCGACGCCCTGGCCGCGGCGCTGGGCGAGCCCCTCCTCGAAGACGAGGCAGCCCTCGCCGACATCCGCGCCCTGCTGGCCGCGCGGGGGCGCGAACTCACCCCCGCCCACCGCGTCCAGGCCCGCCGCCCCGCGTCCGCGCGGACGCTGCCCAACGCCGCCGGCACGGCGCCCGGACTGCACGCGCGCGTTGGCGGCGCCGACGTCTTCTGCCTCCCCGGGCCGCCCGCCGAGATGAAGCCCATGTTCGCAGCGCACGTCCTGCCCGCGCTCCGCACGCCACGGGGAGGGGCGATCTCCACGCGCCTCCTCCAGGTCTGCGGCCTGGTCGAATCCGACACGGCGCAGCGCCTGGGCGGCATCCTCGACCGCTCGCGGAACCCCACCGTGGGCATCACCGTGTCGCGCACGATCGTCACGCTCCGCATCCGTCACCGCGGCCCGCGCGAGGACGCCCCCCGCGCGCTCGACGACGCCGAGCGCGCGATCCGCGAACGCCTGGGCCCGCTCGTGTTCGCCGTCGGCGAATCCTCCCTGGCCGGCGCCACGCTCGACCTGCTCCTCTCGCGCCGACAGACGGTCGTCGCCGTCGAGTCCTGCACGGGCGGCATGATCGGCGCGATGTTCAGCGACGTGCCCGGCTCCTCCGGCGCGTTCCTGGGCGGGTGGGTGACGTACAGCAACGCGATGAAGAGCCGCGAGGTCGCCGTGCCCGAGGACCTCATCGAACGCCACGGCGCCGTGAGCGAGCCCGTCGCCCGCGCGATGGCCGAGGGCGGCCTCATCGCCGGCGACGCCGACCATGCGCTCGCCGTGACCGGCGTCGCGGGGCCGACCGGCGGGAGCGACGCCAAGCCCGTCGGCACGGTGTTCATCGCGCGGTCCTCGCGCACGGACGCCGCCGTCGAAACCGAAGTCCGCCGCTTCCAGTTCCCCGGCTCGCGCGACGACGTCCGCGAGCGCAGCGCCGTCACGGCGATGAACATGCTCCGCCTGCGCCTGCTCGGGGTGGGCGTGTCGCCGCTCGCGTGGCAGAAGATCGAGCCGCCGGCGCTCTGACCGAGCCGAATCGGGGCGCGCGCCGCTCGAGCGCTGCGCCCCGGGAGGAGGGCACGGGCGCTGGGGAAGTCCGCCGCCCCGTCGAGAAGGAGCGCCGGCGCCCGTGCTCGCTGAAGGAGATTCGTTCGGCCCGCGCCGGCGCGCTTCAGAGCGCCAGTTTCTGCCCCGGCTCGATCCGCGCCGGCAGCCCCGGGCGCCCGCGCAGGTCCTCCGCCCACATCGCCGTCAGCGGGCTGATCTCCAGCACGCAGTCCGCCAGGCCGTCCGCGCGGCGGGCCACCTTCACCCCCGCGCCCTCCAGCCAGCGTGCGGCCCGCTCGGTCTGGATCTCCCGGCAGGATTTCGGGCTGTCCGCGCCCTCGGCGTTCTTGATCGGCGCGAACTCCTCCACGCGGTCCGTCTCCAGCACGATCGACGACCGGCACAGGGGGATCGCGTCGAACACAAACGCCTCGAGTTTCACGCCGTTCGGCGCCGCGGGCTGCACGACCTCCCCCGAGTTCAGGTCCACGTGCGGGATCTGCTTGTCGGCGCGGTGGAAGGGCAGGGCGAAGTCGCCCTGATTGAGCCGCTCGATGAACGCCCGCCCGATGACGTGCACCGCGATCGACCCGGCGTTGAACCGCAGCGAGCCGTCCGCGTTCGTCGCCTTCGAGAGCGCCTCGGGCATGTCGGAGTACTCGATCACCATCGTGCGCCCGCCCGCGCGGCAGAAGACGCCGACCTTCTCGCCCGGGTGCGTCTTGGGGACCATCTTCGAGGACATCTCGCCGGATGAATCCGGCGCCCCGGCGTGCAGTCCGATGAAGACCGGGTCCACCGCGCGGACGAGCGGGTTGTCGATCTGCGTGTACGAAATGTGCTCGACGCCGCGACGCTTGAGTTCCGCCAGCGCGCCCGAGGCGTGCAGCGCCCGCAGCGAGCCGCCGTGCCCGTCAGGGTTGGTGGCGACTTCGCCCTTGCGCGCCAGCAGCAGCCGGCCGGTGTGGGCGTCGAAGGAGGGCATGACGCCCTGCTGGAAGAAGATCACGTCGTCCTTGGGCAGGCCGCAGTGGCCGTGCGCCTCGAAGAACGCGACCGTGTCCTTGTGATTGAGCGGGCTGGTCATGACCAGCCATGGGATCGGCGCGCCGTAGCGCCGGCGCGCCGCGATGATCCACTCGGCGATGCACGCGAACAGCGGCTTTCCCGTCACGGCGCCTGCGGGATAGACGCCCTTGGGGCCGTCGAAGCCCAGCCGGCTGCCCTGGCCCCCGGCGACCGTGAACACGGCGACGCGCCCGGAGCGGACCAGGTCCTCGCCTCGGCGCAGGGCGTCCTCGCGCGCCCAGGCGCGCGACGGGTCGCCCGGCGAGCGCGGGTCGCGGGGGTAGGCGAGCGCGGGGCTGAGGTCGGCGGGGGCTCCGGAGGCGGGGCGCTTGCGGACGTACTCCTCCACCCAGCGGGGGATCGACTCAAGGTCCAGTGAGGCCAACTGGTCCACGAACGCGTGGATCTGGGCGTCCGACAACTCGTCCTCGTGCTGCAGCACGTGGTCCTGCCCGATCCGCCTCAGCCGGCCGCGAACCTCGTCGAGTCTGCTCATGGCCGGAACCTAGCGGGGCAGGGTGGGCGCTGTCCACTTCCCGCCGGAATGGCGCACGATCGCCCCCGTCTCCACATAGATGACCTGTTCGGCGATGTTCGTGCAGTGGTCGGAGATCCGGTCCAGTTCCGAGGCCATGAGTTGCAGCGCGAAGCCGATGTCCACCGACTTCTTCCCGCAGGCCACGCCCTCCTCGATGTCCCGAAGCAGCGCCGCCTTGAACGCGAGCGTCGCGTCGTCGCTCGCCAGCGCCTGCTCCGCGGAACGCGCGTCGCACGTGGCCAGCGAGCGGTTCACGTGCTGCAGGATGCCGATCACGCTGTTGGCCATCACCCGGAACGTTTCGGGCGGCGCCGCCCCCAGCCGCGCGAACGTCCGCGACTGCTCGGCGATGTTCACCCCCGAGTCCGCGATCCGCTCCAGTTCGTTGTTCACCTTTGCGATCGTCAGCGTCAGACGGAGTTGGCGCTCGGTCATCGCGGCGCCGTCGCGCGTGGCCTCCGTCAGGAGCGCCACGACCGCCTTCTCGATCTGCACGTCCACGCGGTCGATCGCGTCGTCGTCCGCGATCACCGCCCGCGCCCGCGCCTCGTCATCGGTCGCCTCGAAGGCGGCCTGATAGGCGTTGAGCGAGACCTTGGAGTCGATCACCAGCACCTTGCCGGTCAGGCCGGCCTTGGTGAGGTGGCCCTTGAGCGCCTTGGTCTTGGCGTCGGTGAGCTCGAGGCTGTCGACGACCACCAGGCCGTTCTTGGCCTTGGTCGAGAGCGCCATCTTGAGGCCGAGGGCACGGATCTTCTTGTTGAGCGACTGCTCGAAGTCGCGCTTGCGCGCACCGTGAGCCTTGCCGCCGCCGATGAAGATCGGAGCCGCACGATCGCCGTGACGGGCGGTGCCGCCACCCTTCTGGCGGCCGAACTTCTTGCCGGTGCGAGCCACGTCCGAACGCTCGCGCGTCGGGCGGGCAGTGCCGCGGCGGTTCTCGAGCTGCCAGGTCACCACGCGGTGGAGGATGTCAGCGCGCGGCTCGATGCCGAACACGTCATCCGACAGTTCGATATCGCCGGCCGCCTGGCCCTCGATGTTCTGAACCTTGATCTTCATGGCTCAGCCTTCCTTGTTTTCTTCGGTGGCCGGCGCGTCGGTCTCGACGGCTTCGGTCACGATGGCTTCTTCGGCCGCGGCTTCGACCACCGAGGGAGTCTCGTCAGCCACGGGGGCCTTCTTCTCGAGCACGGCGCCGGGGAACGGCAGACCTTCCGGCTGCGGCAGCTTCACCGCGTCGCGCACGAGCAGCCAGCCGTTTTTCGCGCCCGGGACCGAGCCCTTGACGAAGAGGAGGCCACGCTCGGCGTCGGTGCGGACGATCTCGAGGTTCTGCTGGGTGCGCTGACGGTCGCCCATGTGGCCGGCCATCTTCTTGCCCTTGAACACGCGGCCCGGATCCTGGCGGTTGCCGGTCGAACCGTGGGCACGGTGCGAGATCGAGACGCCGTGGGTGGCGCGCATGCCGCCGAAGCCCCAGCGCTTCATGGCGCCCGCGAAGCCCTTGCCCTGCGTGTGGCCGGTGATGTCGACCATCTGCCCGGCGACGAAGTGGTCCGCGCTGATCGTCGCACCCACCGGCACGAGCGCATCTTCGCTCTCGACCCGGAATTCGGCGACGCGCTTCTTGAGGCCGACGTCGGCCTTGGCGAATTGTTCGCGCTGCGGCTTGGCAACGTTCTTGTGCTTGGCTTCGCCCGCGCCGAGTTGGACCGCGAAATAGCCATCGCGGTCGGCGGTGCGGTGCGAGACCACCTGGCAATCTTCCAGCGCGAGAACGGTGACGGGCACGTGCCGTCCATCCTCCTGGAAGAGGCGGGTCATCCCGACTTTCTTTGCGATAACGCCGGTGCGCATCGTCAGTTCACTCCTCAACAGAGGCACCCTGCAGACCATCCGCAAGGTGCGTGTGAGACCGCGACACCCAAACAGCACCGCGGCCTCGTTCAGCCCGAATTGTCATGCATCGCCCCGTCCGGGCTGAGTGCTCCGCTGGCCGCTTGGCCGCTGGAGCGAGACGGGGGACGCAGCCCGGATGGTTCATCCGGCGGTATCCACCCTATCGTCAGGCGAGGCACTCAAGGCCTCAACGATAGAGGCCCCCACCGAGGCGGGGGCATTTCGGCCGGCTTACGCCAGCTTGATCTCGACATTCACGCCGGCGGCCAGATCGAGCTTCATCAGCGCGTCAACCGTCTGGGCGTTGGGCTGCACGATGTCGAGCAGCCGCTTGTAGGTGCGCACCTCGAACTGCTCGCGCGACTTCTTGTCGACGTGCGGACCGCGGTTCACGGTGAACTTCTCGATACGCGTCGGCAGCGGAATGGGGCCACGAATAAGAGCGCCGGTGCGGCGGGCCGTATCTGCAATCTCGCCAGTGGCC
>JACVCK010000039.1 GCA_016742055.1 Phycisphaerales bacterium | reverse complement strand
CCTCAGTGGCGCGCGTGGACAACCCCTACGGCGACCGCAACCTCGTCTGCACCTGCCCGCCGATGAGCGAGTATCCCGGGTGAGGCGCCTGCGAAGGGCGCGAAGTGATCGGAGTATGCCGAGGTCGTAAAGCGCGCGAAGGTCGCCGATCGGAGCGGCTCGCGACTCCAGAGGGGCGACACACGTTGCGCTTCAGCATCGCCGACAAGTGGTGGCTATCGGCTGTTATACAGCGTCACGCTGCCCAGAAACCTACCTGTGGCGGGGTCGAATCGGGCCTCCAGGAACCCCTCGCCAAGGCGGGCTAGCAGGAGGAAATTATCGCTGCGATCAAATGATGCCCGTTCGGATTCGGCCAACTTCAAGGCACGAGATGCAACGAACAGTGAATCCTCGATCCGGCTGGGGGCCGGATGGCGAAGTTCGGTCATTGATCCTCGCTCTGCAAATTGGCGGAGCGCTTCCTCTGAGGTCGTTCCTGTGACGTAGTAGGCGCGATGCCATACGCCAATCTTTGAGCAGACCCGCGCATCCTGAATGGACCACTCGCGAAGCGACGCGCCAACCACCGGAACCTCTGCCCACGAGCTGATGTCGCCGAAGATTTCGTCGCGACTGCGTTCCCACTTGTCTATTACACCGACAACAACGATGCCGGCGAGCGCCAAGCAGACACCTATGAGGGCGATCGTGCGGCGATTCCTCGGAATGGCCATTGATCTCGCGTCCTTTCTCGTTCAGCGGAATCCGGCAATTTGGTCAAGCTCGAAGAGCGGCATCGACGCGACGACTCCCAAGTCCAGATAGGCGTATCGTAGTTCTGGATCAAGTATCCCAGTGACCAGAGAGAAGGAATGCCGAGGTGACGCCTCACAGCATTGCCACCGGATCCACGTCCACCGCGCAGTGCGCGTCGCTCTTGATCAGCCCTTCGTTGCGGCACGCCGTCAGCAGCGCCTGGATCACCCCCGCGCTCGGCGCCAATACCTCCACCGCCACCCGGCGCTGACCGCCCACGCGAGACAGCGCGCAAGGCATCGGGCCGCGGATGCGCACCGCGCTCCGCGGATCCGTCGGCGCCTCGCCCTGCGACGCCCGCAGCGCCGCCCTGAGCGCCGAGGCCACCGCGCGCCCGTGCGCCATCGCTTCGCCCGAATCCCGGTCCCGCACCACCACCCGCGCCATCCGCGCAAAGGGCGGCAGCGCCGCCTGCCGGCGGATCTCCAGTTCCTGCTTCGCGAACCCCCGGTAATCGTGCGCCGCGGCCAGCCGGATCGGCGCCGACTGCGGGTTCATCGTCTGCACGATCACCCGCCCCGCCGCGCCGTCGCCCGGTCGGCCCGCCCGCCCCGCCACCTGGCTGACGAGTTGGAACGTGCGCTCCGCCGCGCGGAAGTCCGGCATGTGCAGCGCCGTGTCCGCGTGCACCACGCCCACCAGGCGCACGTTCGGGAAATCGTGCCCCTTGGCCAGCATCTGCGTCCCCAGCAGCACGCGCGCCTCGCCCCGCGCAAAGGCGTCCAGCGCGCGGAAGTAGTCCTTGCCCGTCCGCATCGTGTCGCTGTCCACCCGCAGCATCGTGGCCCCCTCCACCAGTTGCGGGAACACCCGCGACAACTCCGCCTCCACACGCTGCGTCCCCAGGCCGAACACGTTCACCCGCCGATCGCACTGCGGGCAGTGATCCGGAAGCCGCTGCTCCGCGAGGCAGTGATGGCACCGCACCACGCCCCGCAGCGGGCCCGACGTCAGGTGCAGCACCATCGCCGCGTCGCACTCCGAGCACATCATCACCCAACCGCACCGCGCGTCCGGACAACAGATGTAGTTCGCGAACCCCCGACGATTCAGGAGCAGGATCGCCTGACCGCCCTCGGCGAGCGTGTCGCCCACCGCTTTCTCCAGCCGCGGCCCCAGCAGCCGCACCCGGTTCTCCCGCCAGGGCCTCGCCCGCCGCTCTTCCGCAAGGTCCACCACGTCCACCCGGGGAAGACGCGCCCCGCCCACCCGCTCGGGCAGTTCGTGCAGCGCGTGCCGGCCGTCGAGCGCGTTCCGCCACGACTCCAGCGACGGCGTCGCCGAGCCCAGCACGACCGGGCAGCCCTCGACCTGCGCACGCTTGATCGCCACATCGCGCCCGTGGTACCGGGGCGCCTGGTCCTGCTTGTACGAATCGTCGTGCTCCTCGTCCACGATGATCAGCCCCAGCCGCACGCCCTCCGGGAACGGCGCGAACACCGCCGAACGCGCGCCCACCACGATCCGCCGCTCCCCACGCGCCACCGCCGACCACTGCTCACGCCGCTGCGCCTCGCTCAGGCCCGAGTGCAGCAGCGCCACGCCGCGCCCGCCGAACCGCGCCAGGAACCGCCCCGCAGTCTGCGGCGTGAGCGAGATCTCCGGCACCAGCACGATCGCCCCCTCGCCCCGCGCCGCCGCCGCGTCCAGCGCCCGAAGGTACACCTCCGTCTTGCCCGAGCCCGTCACGCCCCGAAGCACGTGCGCGCGGAACCCGCCCATCGTCGCGACGATCCCCTCCACCGCCCGCCGCTGCGCCTCGGTCAGCGTCACCTCGCGCACCAAGGGGATCGGAATATCCTCCGACGCGTCCCGCGCCCCGCTCCGGCGCTCGCTCCGCAACGCGCCCAGCGCGATGAGCCGGTTGATCGGCCCCACCGTCCGCAGCCCCGCAGCCGCGGCCACGCGCTTCGGAGGCGCCGGGAACGCCGACTCCGGCAGCGCCGAGACCGCCGCCCACGCCGACGACAGCGCCGGCGTCAGTTTCCCCTCCGGAGCGCGCCCCGTGCGCCCCACCACCTCCTGCGTCCTCGCGCGCCCGCCGCTCTTCACCGCCGCCGGCAGCATCGACGCGAACACCACCCCCGGCGGGCAGACGTAGTACCGCGCCATCCACCCCGCCAACTCCACCAGCCCCGCCGGCAGGCGCTGGCCCGTCCGGCGCAGCAGCGGCTTGATCTTCGACGGATCGACCGCTCCCGGATCGGCGCCGATGTGCACCACGTACCCCGGCGCCGCGCGGTCGACCCGGCCCAGCGGCGCCTCCACGCGCTCGCCCACCGCCAGGTCGGCCATCGATTCAGGCGCCCCGTACGTCAGACCGTCGGACGCGTCGATCGCGCGCTCCATGACCACGCGCACGAACCGCGCGTGGCGCGCCGGCGGCGCATCCTGCTGAAAGAGCGAGCGGCCCATCCCTACAGCGTACCGCCCCGTCTCACGGCGCCGGAGGCCCGCCGCCGCCCAGACGCTCCTGAAGGAAGCCGATGCACGCCTCGTGCCCCGTGCTGTCGGGGTTCTTCGCGAGTTTGGCCCGGGCGACCGTCATCGCGTCGTTGCCCGCGCGGTCCCGAACGGTCAGGTCCGCGCCCCCGTACGCCAGCAGGCGCAGCAGGTACGCGTTGCCCTCGTCCGCCGCGAAAATCGCCGGAGTCCAGCCCTCCACCGTCCGCACGTTCACGTCCGCCCCGCCCTCGATCAGGGGCTCGGCGGTCGAAGACTGACGCGCCAGGAGCAGCGCCGTCCAGCCCTCGCGGCTCACCGCCCGCACGTCCGCCCCCCGCGACATCAACAGGCGCACGTTCGCCGGCTCGCCCGACATCGCCGCAACCATCAGCGGCGTCACGCCGTCGGCCGTCTTCGCGTTCGGATCGGCCCCCGCGTTCAGCAGCGCCAGCGTCGTCTCCACCGAGCCGACGATCGCGCTGTAGTGCAGCGCCGTCTCGCGCCGACCGTTCACCGCGTTCACGTCCGCGCCCAACTCGATCAGTTTCGCCGCCCGATCCGCGTGCGACTTCTTCGCCGCGATCATCAGCGCCGTCGAACCCTCCGCGTCCCGCGCGTCCTTGTCCGCCCCCGCGTCCACCAGCAGCGCGATCGTCGCCGGCGTCGCCGTGGACCCCTCCGCCGCGTATGCCAGCGCCGTCAGGCCCTTGTCCGACCTCGCCTCGAGTTTCGCGCCCCGCGCCAGCAGCGCCGGGATCGTCACCGTGTTGCCCGAGCGCGCCGCCACCATCAGCGGCGTCAGGCCGTCGCGCGCCATCCGAACCTCGATCTCCGCCCCCGCGTCCAGCAGCAGATCGATCACCGCCCGGTCCTTGGCAAACCCCGCCGCCCAGCACATCAGCGGCGTGCCCTCGCGCCGGAACGTGTTCACCTCCGCGCCCGCCTTGAGCAGAAGACGCGCCTTTTCCGCCTGCTCGCTGAACGTCACCGCCCACATCAGCGCCGTCGCGCCGTCCGCCGTCCGCATCCGCGGGTTCGCACCCGCCGCCAGCAGAAACTCCACCGTGGACGCCGAACCCTCCCGCGCCGCCCACATCAGCGCCGTCGAGCCCGGGAGCCACTCCTCCCCCTCCGTCATCGTCAGGTTCACGTCCACGCCCTCGCCCAGAAGGCGCTGGATCGCCGCGATGTCGTTCGACCTCGCCGCCAGGAACAGCGGCGGGATCGGCGGGATCTTCCCGCCCGGCGCCGGCGGCTCCTCCCCGGGGACCTGCGCCGCCGGCGGCTGCGGCTCCACCGTCGGGCCCAACTGCGCCAACGCGCCGGCCTGAAGTGCGAACAAGGACGCGGCAAGCAGAAGCGGTCGAGTCACGGACACTCCCTCAAGGGCTCTGGAAATTCGTGGGACACGTCGGACCGGCCGAGGGTTCCACTATAGGATTCGCCCGATGATCCACCGAACTGAAGGCACGGTCGTCCGTCTCGCGCTCGCCGACGGGGCGGTGTTCGCCGGGGAGGGCTTCGGCGCCGCCGACAACGCCCTCACCGTGACCGCCGAGGTGGTGTTCAACACCGCCCTCACCGGCTACCAGGAGGCCCTCACCGACCCCTCCTACGCCGGACAGATCCTCGTCATGACCTCGCCCCTCATCGGCAACTACGGGGTCAACCCGGAGGACGTCGAGTCCCCCCGCGCCCAAGTCTCCGGTTTCGTGGTCCGGGAACTCGCCCGCCGACACTCGAACTACCGCGCGGATGCCGACCTCTCCGCATGGCTCCAGCGCAGCGGAACCCTCGGCCTCGCCGGGGTCGACACCCGCGCCATCACCCGCCGGCTGCGCAACGCCGGCGTCATGCCCGGCGTCATCTCCAGCGACAACGCCCTCAGCGACGCCGACCTCGTCCGCCGCGCGCAAGCCGCCCCCAAAATGGACGGCCAGAACCTCGCCGCCCTCGCCTCATGCGCCTCGCGCCAGACCTGGCGCGAATCCATCGGCGCCGAGTGGGAACTCCTCGAACCCAAAGCCCGGGCCACCCGCGCCGACAAGCCCCTCCGCGTCCTGGCCCTGGACTGCGGCGCCAAGCGGAACATCCTCCGCCTCCTCACCCGCGCCAACTGCGAGGTCCTCGTCGCCCCCTGGAACACCCCCGCCGCCGAAATCCGCGCCATGCGCCAGCGGGGCGAGATCGACGGACTCTTCATCTCCAACGGCCCCGGCGACCCCGCCGCCGTCGAGCAGACCATCCACACCCTCCGGGACCTCGTCACCGACCCCGCCGACACCCTCCCGACCTTCGGCATCTGCCTTGGGCACCAACTCCTGGCCCTCGCCCTGGGCGCCAAGACCTACAAACTCAAGTTCGGCCACCGAGGCGTGAACCAGCCCGTCCGCAACCTCCTCAGCGGGCGCGTCGAGATCACCAGCCAGAACCACGGCTTCGCCGTCGATGAGGCCTCCCTCCGCAGCGTCGGCGGCGAGCCCACCCACATCAACCTCAACGACCGCTCCCTCGCCGGCTTCCGGATGCCCGATCGGCCCGTTTTCGCCGTGCAGCACCACCCCGAGGCCAGCCCGGGCCCCCACGATGCCGCCTACCTCTTCGACGAGTTCGTCCGAATGATGCGGACCGGCCAGCCCGCCACCTTCCAGACGCCGTCCACACACCCAGCCGGCGTGGTCGGATAAGAACGCCGACAACAGGGTGGAACCGGCGGCAAGGGGGGGTCGTAGAGGGTCGGCCGCCTTGCCGCGGCGCCGGTTGCGTGGCCCATACGCCCCCGGTATGTTCCGCCCGAGTCCCAGTTTGTACCCACCGCAGCCGCCCGGGACGGAGGGGTCCCTGCGCAGCGCCGGAAGGTTTTTCGGCGCCCGTGTCGTGCCCCCGCCCCGCCCGTTTTCCACCCGAGTAGTTGGAGATCAGCCCATGCGTTCTCTCCTGCGTCGTTCGTTCCGCCGAGCCGCCGTGGCGGCGACCGTCGCGACGCTGCTGGCTCAGTCCGGCGCCCTCGCGTCGCAGCCGATGAACGCAGCCGACGCGCTCAACCTCGCGGGCGAACTGCTCCGCGACGGCAAAGCCGTTCGCGCCAAGCACGCGCTCGTCCGCATCGACCGCGCCGCCCTCAGCGCGCCCGACCGCGAGCGCCTGAGCGAACTGCTCTCCGCCGCCGACCGCCGCCTCCGCCACGCCGACCCCGTCGACGTGAGCCTCGAAAAGGCCGAGATCGCCATCGCCGAGGGCGACGTCCGCTCCGCCGAGCGCCACGCCATCGCCGCACGCGACCACGCGCAGGCCACCGCCGGACAGCAGCGCAGCGCCGAGTCCATCCTCGACAGCGCCACCACGCTCCGCGCCGAACTCCAGCCCCTCGCCATCGCGGCCCTGCTCCAGGCCGAGAACGACTTCCTCGACAGCCGCTACCCCGAGGCCAAGGCCGGCTTCGACGCCGTCTACCGCTCCGGCGCCCGCCTGAGCGACGAGCAACTCCGCTCCCTCGAGCGCCACCGCACCCGCATCTACGAACTCGAGCGCGAGCGCGGCGGCGTCTTCGAAGTCGACTACACCCCGCTGGGCATGCTCCAGCCCGGACGGGTCGAGCGCACCGACGACCCCCGCCCCACCCGCGAAGAACCCGCCGACTCCGGCGCGCAGGTCTCCTGGGCCTCCGCCGAGCCCCAGGACGCCGCCGCGCAGGACTCCCAGCCGCAGGCCGAGCCGGCTCAGGCCGCTCCCGCGCCGGGCGACGACCTCTTCCAGCAGGCCCTCCGCTTCGACGCCCAGCGCTACCTCGCCGAGGCCGACGCCGCCTTCGCCGAGGGCCGCTTCAACGAGGCCGAGCAGAAGTACGCCCTGGTCGCCGGCGCCTACCGCCAGTACGTCTCGGGCGATGAGGCCTCCCGCGCCGACACGCGCCTGGCCGAGGCCCGTGCCCTCCTGCAGGGCCGCTCCGGCACGCTGCTTGAGGGCTTCAGCGGCACGCGCGACCTGGTCCGCCAGCAGGCGGTCGCCGAGTACGACAACTACATGGAGCAAGCCCGCGCCGCCCTCTCCCAGGGCGACTTCGAGCGCGCCCGCGCCCTGGCCGGCAGCGCCCGCATCGCCGTCGCCGAACGGCGCGAAGTCTTCTCCGAAGCCGAGTACAACCAGCGCGCCGGCGCCGTTGACAACCTCCTCCAGCAGGTCCGCAACTCCGAGGAAGGCGCCCGAGTCTCCGAGATCGAGCGCCAGAGCCGCGAGGTCGCCGTGCAGACGCGCGACGCCGCCGCACGCCAGCGCGCCGACCGCGACCGCAAGATCATCGAGGCCCTCGACCGCATCCGCGACCTGCAGATGGAGCAGAAGTACGAAGAGGCCCTCCAGGTCGTCGATCAGGTCCTCTTCCTCGACCCCAACAACCCCGCCGGACTCCTCCTCAAGGACGTCCTCCGCGACGTGGTCATCTGCCGCGAGTTCGACAAGATCCAGCGCGACAAGGGCCTGTCCTTCGGGCACGAGTTCAACGAGATCCAGCGCGGCATGATCATCCCCCGCGAGATCATGTCCTACCCCTCCGACTGGCCCGAACTCAGTTTCCGGCGCGGCGAGCCCATCGCCTACGTGGACTCCGAAGAGGATCGCCGCGTGCTCGCGGACCTCGAGGGCCGGCGCATCCCCGCCTCTTTCGCCGCCAACACCCTCGAGGACGTCCTCAACTTCATCGGCACCGTCACCAACCTCAATATGGACGTGGACTGGCAGGCGATGGGCGACATCGGCATCGAGCGCGACGCCGAAGTCACGCTCAACCTCCGCCCCGTCCCCGTCAAGGTCGTCCTCGACCGCGTCCTGGAGAAGGTCAGCCCCGACCGCTTCAGCCGCGCCTCCTGGGCCGTCGAAGACGGCGTCCTGGTCGTCTCCTCCCAGGAGAACCTCCGCCGCAAGACCTTCATCAAGATCTACGACGTCCGCGACCTGGTCTTCCAGGTCCCCGACTTCCCCGAAGTGCCCGAACTCGACCTCGACACCGTGCTGCAGCAGAGCAGCCAGCGCGGCGGGCGCGGCGGCGGCGGCGGCATCTTCCAGGACCCCGAGGACATCAGCGTCGAGCAGATCCTCCAGGACGAGCGCGACACCCTCGACCGCCTCATCGAGATCGTCCAGACCAACGTCGACTTCGACGGCTGGGAGACCAACGGCGGCGACACCGGCTTCATCCAGGAACTCAACGGCAACCTGATCATCACGAACACCGCGGCCAACCACCGCTCCATCGTCGGCCTGCTCAGCCAACTCCGCGAGGTCCGCGCCATCCAGATCAGCGTCGAGTCCCGCTTCCTCACCGTCGCGCAGGACTTCTTCGAGAAGATCGGCTTCGACCTCGACATCTACTTCAACGCCAAGAACAACCAGTACGAACAGTCGCTCCGTCAGGAGCGCTTCTTCGGCGGCACCGGCTCCAATAACTTCGGACCCACCTCGCCCGGCCAGACCTCCACCCGCCCCAGCGACGTCGTCGCCGGCGGCGCCGTCCGCAACCCAGGCGGCAGCGGCGCGACGGCCACCACGCAGCACTGGATCCAGTCCGTCGACGAGCAGACCGGCGAGATCACCTACCAGTTCGCCCCCCTGCCCACCAGCGTCGTCGCGCCCGACAACCTCAGCATCATCCCCGTCCAGAGCGGCTCCGACGCGCTCGCCGAGGGCCTCATCGGCACCGGCTTCGCCCAGTCCGTCCTCGCCCTCAACCCCGCCCTCGGCGTCGCCGCCACCTTCCTGGACGACATCCAGGTCGACCTCCTCATCGAGGCCACCCAGGCCGACCGGCGCAACGTCACCCTCACCGCCCCGCGCCTGACCTTCTTCAACGGCAAGTTCGCCAACATCTTCGTCGCCACGCAGCAGTCCTTCGTCTCCGACCTCACCCCCATCGTCGGCACCGGCTCCGTCGCCTTCGACCCCACCGTCAGCCCGCTGACCACCGGCGTCACGCTCCTGCTCCGAGGCGTCGTCTCCGCCGACCGGCGCTACGTCACCCTGATGGTCAACTCCCGCGTCGCCTCCCTCGTCAGTCTCGACAACGAGACCGAAGTCGAAGCCGCAACCGGCGGCGGCGGCGAAGCCGTCGGCGGCACCACCGCCACCGGCACCATCCAGTTGCCCATCATCTCGATCTCGTCCATCGCCACCGGCGTGACCGTCCCCGACAAGGGCACCATCCTCCTGGGCGGCCAGCGGTTCGTCACCGAGTCCGAGGTCGAGGTCGGCGTCCCCGTCCTCAGCAAACTCCCCCTCCTCAACCGCTTCTTCGTCAACCGCATCGAGTCCAAGGAAGAGCAGACCCTGCTCATCCTCCTCAAGCCCACCATCATCATCCAGAACGAGGAAGAAGAGCGCAACTTCCCCGGCCTCCTCGACTCCCTCGGCGGCGGCCTCGGCGCCGGCATGTGAAGCCCGAACGCCCCTCCGCGGGCCCCATGCCCCGCGGAGGCCCGCAAAGCCCCCGAGGACCATCCCCGAGCGGCACGGTTTGACTCGGCGCGGCGCTATGCTCTAGCGTTGACGGAAACCAGGAGAAGCGCCGGATATGGGCCAATCGGAGTCAAGACTGCGGATCACCAACAGCGACGGCGTCGCCCAGGTGCGGTTCATCGACCGCAACATCCTGGACGAGGCCAATATCCAGCAGATCGGCGACGAGATCGCGCAGGTCATCGAGGCCTCGCCCTCGCCGCGCATCCTCATCTGCTTCGAGAACGTCGACCACCTCAGCAGCGCCGCCCTCGGCACCCTCATCACCATCAACAACAAGGTCCGCAACAAAGGCGGACAACTCCGGCTCTCGAACATCGACCCGCAGATCTACGAAGTCTTCGTCATCACCAAACTCCACAAACTCTTCGAGATCCATCCAACCGCGGACGAGGCCCTCGGGTCTTTCCGGAAGTGAACGGCGCGGATGCGCCCGTCGTTCGACGCGGCGTTCGCGGTGGGCGGGCATGACCAACCCCTCTTCACAACCCGGCAAGCCCGCGCCCCGCGTGGAACAGGGCAGCGCCCGCCTCCGCAACACGCGCGAGGACATCGAGTCCGCCGAGGCCAACGCCCTCAAGGCCGCCGAACGCTTCGGGTTCCCCCCAGCCAGTCTCTTCGCCCTCCGACTCGCCCTCGAAGAGGCCATGACCAACGCCTTCCGGCACGGCCACCAGACCATCCCCGATGAGCCCATCGACCTCCAGTGGCGCATCGAGCCCGGAATAGCCCAGTTCACCATCGAGGACCGGGGACCCGGCTTCACCCCGGAAGACGTGCCCGACCCCACCCTCGACGAGAACCTCGAACGCCCCTCCGGCCGCGGCATCATGCTGATGCGCGCCTACATGACCGAGGTCCGCTTCAACGAGCGGGGCAACCGCGTCACCATGGTCTACGACCAGGCCGCCGAAGAGGCCAAGCGCCGCGCCGCCCAGGATTGAACCGCTTCCCCCGACGCCGCCCCGTCAGCGCTTGAGCGCCCGAACCGCGTAAGGGCCGGGGTTGCCGATCGCCGCGTCCGCCTTCGGCCCCACCGCCGAAGCAAACTCCTCCGGGCTCAGCCGGTCCGCGAACAGCACGCACGCATCGTCCGCGTCCGGGTCGCGGTCCAGCGCCTCGATCGCGATCCGCTCCGCCTCCGCCAACGACGGCGCCACCAGGTACACCTCCGCGCGGCACACCTCGTCGTCCTGCTCGTTCCGCAGCGCCACCACGCACCGCCAGGGCGTCGCGCCCAGGTCGCGGCCCTGATCGTCCACATTCCCCTCGGCGTCCACGTTCAGCGTCAGCCGCCAGCGCTCGATCAGTTCCTCGACGATGTCCTCCTGCGTCGCCAGCGCCCCCTCGCCCTCGGCCCCTTCCTCCGGCGGCGCGAGCGCCGTGCGGTGCTCGTGCTCGAAGGAGTCGATGCCCTGCGGCTCCGGCAGCGCCGCCAGGTCGAACGCCGCGAGAATCCGCTCGGCGCGGTCCTTGAGAGACGGCTCCACGCGCAGCGTGAGGATCTTGTGCTCGTCCACGTAGATGTAGACGAACGGCTCCAGACTCATGGCGCCGAAGCCCACCAGCCCGTCCTCGAGCAGCCACTCCCGCCGCCGCCGCAGCCCGTCGATGAACCGCTCAATGCCCACCGCGTCGTAGGCGATGTACGGGTCCACCTCGCGGTAGATGTCCCGCCCCAGCACGTCCAGGATCGGGTAGCACCGGCCCGGCAGCAGCGCGATCAGGCAGCGCAGCAGCGCGTCCACCCGCGCGTGCGTCACCACCACGTCGTACATGTACCGGTCAGGCCACCGCTCCCACTGATCGTGCTCCTCGTCGCCGTCCGACGCCTCAAACGCCCAGTGGTACCCAGGCAGCGGCTTGAACGAGGACGGATCCGTCGGGTACACGCCCAGGGGGCACGAGAAGTCCGCGGTCTGCACGCGGGGAATCGAAGTGTCGAGGGCGGCCTTTCGCATCGGGTTTGGATCGGGCGCAGTGTACGCCGGGAGCCCCCCGCCCGTGCCGATCCACGACTCCTCCGCCCGGGGCCCCAACGCCCCGCTCGTTGCGGGGGCCCGCCGGAGTCGCCATGATGACGCCGAACTGAACCCAGCCACGAGGCCGGTCCGGCGGGCCGGCGACGGAGACGGACATGCAGTCATTCCTGGCCGACTTCAACAGAGTCCTCACGAGCGTCAACAACGTCATTTGGCACAACTTCGTGCTCTACATCGTGCTCGGGGTCGGCGTGCTCTTCACCATCTGGAGCGGCTTCAGCCAGTACCGCGCCCTCACCCACGGCGCCGCCGTCGCACGCGGCAAGTACGACGACAAGAAAGACCCCGGCGCGATCAACCACTTCCAGGCCCTCTCCACCGCGCTCTCCGCCACCGTCGGCCTCGGCAACATCGCCGGCGTCGCCGTCGCCATCTCCCTCGGCGGGCCCGGAGCGGTCTTCTGGATGTGGGTCGTCGGCGCCGTCGGCATGGCCCTCAAGACCACCGAAGTCACCCTCGCCATGCTCTACCGCAACACCGACAACCCCGATGAGCCCCACGGCGGCGCCATGTGGGTCGCCAGCAAGGGCTTTGGCAAACTCGGCCTCGGAGGGCTCGGCAAGGTCATCGGCGGCGTCTTCTGCGTCACAGTCATCATCTCCGCCATCACCGGCGGCAACATGTTCCAGGCCTGGAACGTCGGCATCATCACCGACACCTACTTCCGCGTCCCCTCCATCGTCACCGGCATCATCATGACTTTCGTCGTCGGACTCGTCGTCCTGGGCGGCATCAAGCGCATCGGCGCCGTCACCGGACGCCTCGTCCCCTTCATGTGCGGCATCTACCTCCTCGCCGCTCTCTACGTCCTCGTCCTGGGCTTCGACCGCATCCCCGAGATGCTCACCCTCATCGTCCGCAGCGCCTTCAACCCCACCGAAGCGCAGAACGCCTTCCTCGGCGGCACCGCCGGATACGCCTTCCTCTGGGGCATGAAGCGAGCCCTGTTCTCCAACGAAGCCGGACAGGGCTCCAGCCCCATCGCGCACGCCGCCGCCAAAACCGACGAGCCCGCGCGCGAAGGCATCCTCGCCGGCCTCGAACCCTTCGTGGACACCATCGTCGTCTGCACCCTCACCACCCTCGTCGTGCTCCTGAGCGGCGCCTGGAACCGAGGCCCCGAGGCACACTTCCTCGAAGCCCCACGCATCGTCGCCGCCGCCCAGCCCAACCAATGGACCGTTGACACCCTCGAAGTCCCCGCCAAGGACCCCGCCGCAATCCGGGTCAACGGCCCCTGGCTCGCGCGCGACACCGTCTTCGTCCTCATCCGCGCTGACCTCGACTCCCAGACCGGACGCGACCTCCACCGCATCCCCGGACGAATGGTCGCCGGACCCGACAACACCCTCAAAATCGAGTGGGGAACCTACACCTGCGAGGCCCAGCCCGAGTTCGTCCTCGAAGCCGACGGACGCGCCGGCCTCTACAACGACCTCGTCGGCGCCGCGCTCACAGGACACGCCTTCGACCGCGTCAACCCCGGCATGGGCAAGTGGATCGTCACCGTCGCCTGCTGGCTCTTCGCCATCTCCACGATGATCTCCTGGTCCTACTACGGCGAACAGGGCGTCGTCTTCCTCGCCGGATCCAAGGGCGTCATGCCCTACCGGATGATCTACTGCCTCCTCATCCTCGTCTCCACCGCCGGCATCATCACCACCGACGCCGAACTCGACAACCTCACCGCCCTCGGCACCGGCGTCATGCTCTGGGCCAACATCCCCATCATGCTCATCTTCGGACACCAGGCCATGAAGGCCTACCACGCCTACATCCGCCGACTCAAAAACGGCGAAATGAAGGGACACGCCTACCCGCCCATCTCCGACGTCGTCGAAGGCAAAGACGTCAAGTAAACCGGGCCGCGGCCCCTGAACTCCCACCAACCCCCGCGCCCCGGCGATTCCACCCGCCGGGGCGCTTTCCATGGACGTCTGGACCGACATCTGCGAGGGCGGCGCCGAGGGCGTCCGCGCCGAGGCCGCACGACGCGACCTCGAACAATCGCCCTACGGCGTGGACGCGCTCGAAGAGATCGCGCTCCACCCGTTCCTCGCCGCCGGCATCGAAGCCGCCGGCCGGCGCACGCTCCGCGAGCAGCGCCTGCCCACCGGACGCGCCCACCCCAAACGCTCCGAGGGCTTCCGCTGCGACCTGGTCGTCCTCCCAGAAGGCCACGACGCCCTCGCCGATCCCCTCCTCGCCGGCACGCTCTTCGGCGAACGCGGCGCCGCGCCCGACGAGGCCATCTGGCTCGAAGTCAAGGCCATCCACCAGCACGCCCTCGTCAACGGCGTCGCCTCCCCCAACCCCCGCTACGCCCCCCTCTGGCTCCGGGAGGCCGCCGCCGACGTGCGCAAACTCAGCGCCGAGAGCGACCTCTTCCGCCGCGGCCTGCTGCTGGTCGTCTTCGCCGCTGACGAGGCCACCATCGAGCACGACCTGCACGCCTGGGCGCACCGCTGCCTGGACGAAGGGCTCGCGATCGGACGCCTCGTCCGGCGCGTCTTCCCCATCACCGAACGCATCGGCAACCACGTCGGCGCCGTCGTCGCCGTGGAGGTCCGCTAGGCCCGCAGTTTCTCGAGAATCGCCCCCGCCGCCTCCGACGCCGCACGCTTGCCGTTGAACGGCTCGCACACCAGCGACTGCAGGTCCGCCCGCTGCCGCTCCAGCGCCGCCGGGTCCGCCAGCAGCGCCGCCGCCGCCTCGATGTACGCCGCCCCATCCCCCGTGCACGGCACAAACTCCGGCACGATCCGACGCCCCGCGATCAGGTTCGGAAGCGTCGCCGAGTGCGACCGGATGATCCACCGCCCCAGCGCGTGATACTGCCACGGCGCGATGTGATAGACCAGCGCCATCGGCGCCGTCGCCCGCGACAGTTGCAGCGTCACCGTGCCGCTCACCGCCAGGCACAGGTCCGACCACAGCGCCGCGCCGTCCACCGCGTCCTGCGCCAGGAGCAGGTCGTCCGGCCACCGCCCGACCTCCGCGTCGGCGATGCGGCGCAACTCCGCCTCCGCCCGCGCCGACGACGCCGTCACCACCCCCACCGTCCCAGGCCGGTCGTTCCGCAACCGATCGAACGCCCGCAGCAGGATCGGAAAGTTGTGCGTCCACTCCTTCGGGCGCGAGCCCGGCAGCAGCGCCACCCGCGCCCCGCCCCCCGAGGGCGCCGGGAACGCCTCGCCACGCGCCCGCAGCGCCTCGCCGTCCAACTCCCGCTCAAAGATCGGATGCCCGATGAACCGCGCCTCCACCCCCCGCGACCGGAACCACTCCGGCTCGAACGGCAGCAGGCACAGCACGAGGTCCGTCAGCCGACGCAGTTTGCGGATCCGCCACGACGCCCACGCCCACATCTGCGGCGCCGCCAGGTGCACGATCGGCGTCTCCCGCGCCCTCGTCAGTTTGCAGATCGGGAAGTTCGCCGCCGGCGAGTCCACCGGCACGTGCAGGTCGATCGGATTCGCGCTCAGCCACCGATCGATCCGCGCATTCAGATGGAAATGCTCGCGGATCTTCGCCGCCGTCGGGAAGCCCATGTGCGCATCCTCCGTCGTGACCTCCACGACGTCCGCTCCCGCCTCCCGCATCCGCGGCCCGCCGAACGCCCGCACCCGCAACCCCGGCCGGCGCGACAGCAACTCCCGGATCACCGGCGCCGCGAGGTGGTCGCCGCTGGGCTCGAACGCCGTGAAGAACAGGGTGGTCGGCATGGACAGGGCTGAGGGTAGCGGCCCGCCGCGAGTGCGGGAAACGGGGCCGCGTCGCCGAGCGCCGCCCCGGCGCCGCCTCGGCCCACCAACCCGTCGGCGGGCCATCCCGCTCCCACCCCCCACCCCTCCCCCGCCCCCCCCCCCCGCACACCCCCCCCCCCCCCCCCCCACCCCCCACCCACCCCCCCCCCCCCCCCCCCCCCCCCCCCCCCCCCCCCCCCCCCTCGCCCCCCCCCCCCCCCCCCCCCCCCCCCCGCACCCCCCC
>JACVCK010000038.1 GCA_016742055.1 Phycisphaerales bacterium | reverse complement strand
TCGATTCGATCATGCGTGCACTGCAGCCGGCGCGGGAGGGAGACTCAGGACCTCCAGCGCGCGCCGAAGATCATCCTGCATCTGTCGAACAAGCGGCTCCACGCCGTCGAAGCGGATCTGGCCCCGAAGCCAGGCGTGGAACTCCACGCGGATGGGCCAGCCGTATTCATCGGCGGGGTCGGGGGGGCCCGTCCATCCAATCACATGCGCCTCCGCGCGACGCGTGCGCCCGTTGAACGTGGGGTTGGTCCCCACGCTGACGGCCGCCGGCCAGCGCGAGCCATCGGGCAGTTGGGCGACGCCCGCGTACACGCCGTCGCCCGGAGCAAGGACCGGAGAATCCAGGTTGGCCGTGCGCATGTTCAGCAGGCGCCCGCGCTGATCGCCCCGCACCACCGTGCCCACCATCGCGTAGGGCCGACCCAGCGCCGCGGACGCGTCGCGGACCCGCCCGTGGTCCAGCAGCCACCGCACCAGCGTGCTCGACGCCGGCGCCGCAGAGAGATCGTGCAGCGTGAAGGCCTGCTCCGGCACGGCGACGGCCTCGAACCCCAGTTCGCGCCCCAACTCCGCAAGCAACGCCATGTCGCCCGAGCGCCCCTTGCCGAACCGGAAGTCGGCGCCCTCCACGATCGCCGCGGGCGCGTAGCGCCCGCAGACCGCGCGGACGAACGCCTCCGGGCTCTGCTCGAGCGTCTCGGGCGTGGGCGGCAGGTGGACGACCTCGTCCGCGCCGGCCCCCCGAAGCAGCGCCGTCCGCTCCTCGAGCGTCGTGAGCAACGCGGGCGCGCGCGAAGGGTCCAGCGCGCTGAGTGGATGCGGAAAGAACACCAGCGCCGCCACGCGCCCCCCGGCGCCCGCGATCGCCCGGGCGCGCGACAGCAGCGCCCGGTGCCCAATGTGGACGCCGTCGAAGTTGCCGATCGTCAGGGCCGTGCGGGGGCCAACGGTCGCCATGAGGGGAGACGGTAGACGGCCGACCGCGGCGTCGCCAACCCCCGGCGCGGTACTCTGCCGGACATGGGCGAGCGGCTGCTGAGTGAGATCCTGGGTTCGGGGCGGGGCCTGATCGTCGTCGCCGCCCGCGCCGAGGCCGAGGCCGTCACCCGCGCCTTCGCCCTCGAAGGCGATCCCCGGGAGTGGACCGCCACGCGCCTCGACCACCGGCTCGACCTCCTCCTCACCGGCATCGGAAAGGCCAACGCCGCAGGCGCCGTCGCACGCTGCCTCGGCGCCGACACCTACCGCGCCGTGGTCAACCTCGGGGTCTGCGGCTCGCTGCCCGACCTGGCCGGCCGCATGCTCCCACCCGGCGAGGCGGCGCTCGGCACGGCCGCGGCGTTCGCCGACGAGGGCCTGCTCAGCCCCGAAGGGTTCCGCGACGTCGCGGAGATGGGCTTTGGCCCGCTGTCGGACCTGCCGGGAGGAGGGGTGTCCATCCCGTGCGACGCGGCGCTTGTCCGCGCGCTGTCGGCGCTGGGCGGGCTTTCGGGAACGATCGCGACCGTTTCGACCTGCTCCGGGACCGACGCGCTCGCGCTCGAGATCGCCCGTCGCTCCGGCGCGCCCGTGGAGGCGATGGAGGGCGCCGCGATCGCCCTGGTCAGCGCACGGCTTCGCACGCCCTTCGCTGAGTGGCGCGTGGTCAGCAACACCACGGGCGATCGCGCCCGGCAGCGCTGGGATCTCCGCCTCGCGCTGTCGCGCCTCACGGAGGCCGCGGCCCGGCTCTAGCCCCGCGTGGGGTAGTTGATGCGTTCGATCGCCGCGGACAGCGCCTGCACGCTGTCGATGCGTCCGGCGCGGAGTTCGGCGATCAGCGCGTCGATGGCGATGGCGCGCTTGTCCGCCACGCTCAACGCGCCGCCCAGCGCCGCGATGTAGCCGCCCAGACGGCTGGGGTCCCACGGGTTGTCGCCGTCCGCGAGCAGGAGGAGCCAGTCCCCCTGATTGTCCTTGAAGACGATGGGGTCGCCGATCGGCTGGCCGTCGGCGAGCGTCGCCATCACGTAGGCCCGCCCGCCGTCGCGACGCACCTCCTCGAACCGGTCGGCCTCGAACATCTCCGCGAGCCCGTTGCCCAGATCGACCGAGAACGAGGCCGTCAACTCCGCCACGGCGTCGGCGCCCGCGTCCCCGAACTTCTCGCGCGCCGCGTCCATCAGCGCCGCCTGACGCGCGAACTGCATCAGGCACGGGCCCACAAGCCCCGATGACCCGCTCTGCGAGGGATCCACCCACGCGTCAAGGAAGTCGATCGCCGTCTCCCGCCCCGCGAGTTCGCGGATGCTCTCCGCGGCGCCGACGGGGCTGCTGCGCGTGATGCTCACGGGCCCGCGCGGCGCCGGAACGGCGGACGCCGGGCTCGCCCCGGCCTTGTCCGCGGACTTCGGTTCCTCGCGCTTCCCGCAGCCGACAGCGGCGGCGGAGGCGACGGCGAGCAGAATCAGTGCGGTTCGCATCGGTTGGACCCTCGCAGGGGGGAGCGCCGGCGCAGGGCGGCCGACGCGGGGCTTGGCTCAGGCGCCATCTTCCAGCGTTCGGAACAGTTCTTCAAGCCGCCGGATCACCTCCGGCGGATCGTCCTTCAGCGCGTCCCGAAGTTGCCGACGCGCCTCGTCCAGCGTGATCGGCGCCTCGTAGAACATCTCACGCCGCGTCTGCGCGGGGGCGGCGCTCACCTCCGCCCGCCCTCTCCGCGGCCCTTCCGCGCGGCCGGGCGATCGCAGGGCCTGCTTGGGCCTCAGCAGCAGCGTTCGCTCCGTTCCCCGGAACTCGAACACCGCCCGGTCGCGATCGATCTGCACCGCCGTCCACGACTGGTACTCGTCCCCCGGCCCGATCACCGCCAGGTCCTGATCCGGCGCGCGACCCGGGAAGTCCAGCATCGCCCGCCACTGGCCGCCCACCCGGAACACGCCCACGAACCCCGTTTTATCCAGCGCCTCCTGGGCCGCCTTGAGCGACGCGTCGTCCACCTGAGGCGTTTGGGCGTCCGCGACCGCGATCACCCAGTCCTGACGGTCCGGAGAGAACAGGTTCAGCGCCGAGATCGCGCCGAGCCGATCGGCGTCGGCGCCTTGGCGGCTCAAACGAGGCAGGACCGACGCGTCGGGCCCGCCCTGCGCCGCCACGTCCCGCGCCACCGGCTCCACGGGCGCCAGGCGCACGAACGCCGCCCACAGCAGCGGAACCAGCGCCAGCGACGCCAGCGCCGCCTGCCAGAAGCCCGGCCGGCGCCACAGCGGCAGCGCGAACTCCCGCAGCGCGAAGCCCGTCCTCCGGATTGGCGTGCGACGGTCAGCCACCCGACGCCTCCAGGCACGCGTACACCGTCATCTCCGCCTGCACCCCCGACAGCATCCGGTACGGCTGCCGCGTGAACGTCGCGTTCCCGACGCGAAGCCAGGGCGCAGCGTCGGCCTCCAGCGCCGCCAGCGCCGCGGCCATGTGCTCCATCCGCTCCCCCAGCAGCCGGAGGTTCACCACCACGATCTCCGACGGCGGATCCGCGAGGATCGGCTCGCTGCGCACCGAGCGCTCCACGCTCATCACGCGCACGCCCGCCGCCTCGCACTTGGCGCGGATCGTGTCCAGCAGCGCGCCCGACGCCGCGTCCAGCGTGCGCCCCGTCACGCGCCCGGCCCGCACCGACCGCCACCATTCGTTCAGCGCCTCGCTCCGCGCCTCCTCGGCGGGCGCCTGCACCGCGATCGCCGCCTGACGCTCCACGAGGTCTCGCTGCAGCGCGGACTGCTCGCGCATCTCCGAGGCCGCCGCGAACTTCGGCAGCGCGTCGATCCACAGCACGATAAAGCACGCCAGGCCGAGCGCCGCCGCCGGCCAGGGCCGGCGCGTGAACGGACGCAACGCGGGCGGCAGCGCGATCCGCTTCACTCCGCGCCCCCTTCCCGCGCCGCCGGAGCGTCCGGCGCCGGCCCGCCCGCGCGGACCAGTTGCGCCTCGATCCGAAGGCGCGTCTCGCCCGACTCCAGCGCCGCCGCCGGGCCGATCTGCTTGACCTTCTCGAAGTCGGCCGACGCCTCCAGCGCCTCCAGAACCTGCGCCGCGCCCGGCGCGATCACGTCCGCGAGGATCGTGTCGTCCCCCACCTCCACCCGCTCCACCCACGCCGGCGCCGGGAGCGCCACGCTCAGCGCCGCCAGCGTCCGCCAGCGCGGCGTGTAGGTCGACTCCAGCCGCCACAGCCGCTCGTGCGCCGCCGTCAGCCGCTCGTTCACCTCACGCGCATCCTCCACACGCTCAAAGTCCGGGACCACCTGCGACGCACGCGTCGCGATCGCCCCGCGCTCCGCACGCGCCCGCGCCACCGTCGCGTCGCCCAGGATCATCACGCCCGCCACGACCGCCGCCGCGGCGCCCGTCCAGCGCGCCGCCGGATGCTCCAGGAACGACCTTCGCTCGCGCCGGCCCAGCAGGTTGAACGACGGCGCACGACCCTGCTCCGAACCCAGCCGGGGCCAGGCGCCCAGCATGGCCCCGCCCATCGCCAGATCGTCGCGCGTCAGCAGGCCCGGCGCGTCCGCGTCGTCCCATCGGAGCGTCGGCGCGCCGCACCGCTCGGCCTCGCGGAGCGCCGCGTCCGTCGGCGGCCCCGACCCGGCGCGGCAGCCGTTCCATCGCAGCCCATCGACCGCGTGCAGCGCCCAGCCGGTGGGTGTGACCTCCAGGACGGACGTCGGGCGCCGGTCGGCGTCCACGCTCCGCAGCAGCAGCGGCAGCGCCATGCCGCTCGGCGCCAGGCGCGTCGGCGCCAGTCCCGCGCCCTGCAGACGGTCGAGCACGGGCTGCACGCGGTCGCGCAGCGCGACGCCGATCCACGCCGCCGGGCCGCCCGCGGCGCCGGTGATCGGCGCCACGTCCCAGAGCACGCCGTCCTGCGTGACCGCCGGAAAGAACGAGCCCAGACTCTCGCCGATGGCGCCTCGGAAGTCGTCGATCGACTGACCCGCGATGTCGATCTCACGCCGCAGCATGGCGTCGGTCGGCCAGAGCAGCACGCGCGGGGTGTGTGCCCCGGCGCGGGCCCAGTCCGGCGCGGGCGCATCGCCCGAGAAGAACCCCGCGACCGTCTCCCGCCGCCAGGCCACGCCGTGCGCGCGCGCCGTGGCCTCGACCAAGATCAGGTCGTCGCCGACGGGCAGCAGGCCGATGGCGCGCCGGTTCAAGAGGCCCATCCGTGCTCCGTGGGGGTGCGGGCGGTCACATCCAGCCCTCGCGCGATTCTAGCATGACCGGCGTCCCGTTCTCGTTGATCGTGATGCGCATCATGAAGCGGCCCACGCTCGCGCCCTTGGTGGCGCGGGCGCGCACCGTGAACAGGGGCTCCAGCGAGTACGCCAGCCGGTCCGCCACCTGGTTGTACACCGCCATGCCCAGGATCTGGCGCATGCTCGTGGCGGTCAGCGGCTCGCGCCGGCTCTTGACCTCCGCGATGCGCCGCAGCAGCGGCTCGCTGTGGATGCCCACCGCGATCAGCGCCTCCTCCGACGCGTAGTTCGGGTCCAGCAGGCCCTCGCCCATCACGGTCGCGTGGCGCACCAGCGACTCGTACAAGGCCGGCGAAAGACCCGGGACGTTCAGCAGGTCCTCGATGCGGTCCAGCGGTCGACCCCGCAGCGGGCGCTCCATCTCCCGACGCGATCCGGCGGCGCGCTCCACGCTCGTGGCGGCCAGCAGCGACAAACGGTGGTCCTCGATCGCGTTCAGCGTCGCGTCCGCCTCGTCCGACTTGGCGCCCAGCACGATCAGCAGATCACGCAGCGTCCGGCGCGTGGAGAGGTTGAGGTTGATCTTCCCGTTCTCCGACTCGAGCGACACCTCCACCCGCGCGCCGTCGAACTCCATGTACCCCCGCCCGGTGACGACGATCGGCGCCGGGGGCGCCGCCTCGGCGCCCGCCGCCCCATCCTCAGCCCCCGACTGGCCCGCCAGCTCCGGCTCCGCCCGCGCGGGCTCGACGCCCTGCGACGAACGCGCCTGCTCCATCCGCCGCGCCAGAATCCCCAGGAAACCCGCCGCGTTCGACATCTCCGGCGGGAACGCCGGCAGGCCTTCGATCTGCGTGGACGCTCCGCGCGGCGCGCCGCCCGAGCCCTCGCCCGAGGCGCCAAAGCGCCCCGCCTGCAGCGCGAAGCCGCCCCGACCGATGCCGTAGGAAAGGTCCTTCGCCGCCTGGATCGCGGCGCCCCGCGCCGCGTACTGCGCCTGCGCGCCCTGCACGTCCGCCGCCGCCAGCGTGACCGCCCGACGCGCCGTCGCGGCGTACGCGCCCAGCAGCGCCGTGCACAGCGCCAGCGCCGCCAGCACGGCGATCAGAATGTAGCCACGACGGGCACGATCCATTCGCCCTCGACTCCTTCCAGGGTGGCCCACGAAATCCGCACGGCGCGAGGCATCGTCCGCGAGTCGCGCCACTCCAAATCCCAGATCCGCTCGCCCGCCGCCCCGATGTACAGGTACGCGAACTGCACCCATTCGCACCGATCCACGAGCGTGTGCGTCACGCTCGGCGGCGCCTCGGCCGCCGCCTGCTCCGCCCGCGCCTCCACCCGCGCCCGCAGGGCGTCGATGGCCCGGTCCAGGTCCGCCGCGGAGTTCCGCTCCGGCGTCGGCGCCGCCGGCCACTCGTAATAGACGATGCTCAGGCCCTCCCCCGCCGGGTTCGCCATCGCCGCGTACCGCGCGCGGACCGCGGACCGCTCGTGGGGGCGGCGCGCCGAGATCAGCGTCCCGAACTCCAGCGCCGCGGCCTGGCCTGCGAACATCCGGGGCTCGCGCGAGTCGGGGGAGAGTTCGATCCACGACATCTGCGCGCTCAGCAGCGCGCGGCCCCGGTCCTCGCGCCGGCCCTGCTGGCGGTCCACCGCGTTGCTACCCGAGGCCCGCACCGACGTGGCGATCGTGGAGCCGACCATCAGCATGATCAGCGACGACAGCGCCATCGCCACCAGCAACTCCAGCAGCGTCATCGCCGAGCGCCGCGATGTCCGGCCCCGGGGGCTCACCACTGCACCGTCGAGAGTTCCACGCGCCCGGCGCGCACGTGGATGACGCGCATCTCGAGGAGCGTGTCCTCCCCGCCGCGCGAGCCGAGCGCCGGCGCCTCCTGCGCGGTGTTCATCCCCCGCGTGGCGCTGACGCCGACGCGGACGGTCCAGTCCACCCCGGCGCGCTGGCCCTGCCATTCATCGGCCCCGCCCTCGGGGGCGCGCCCGACGAACGCGTCCGCGGGCAGCACGCCCAGGAACGCCTCCTCCACCAGGGCGCGCGCCACCTCCAACTCGCGCCGGCCCTCTTCGGCCCGGCGGCTCGCGCGCTGCGCGCCCGCCAGGCCCGCCAGCACCGCGCCGAAGCCCGCCGCCGCGATCAGCAGCGCGACGAGGACCTCCAGGAGCGTGAAGCCCCTGCGGGCGCGGACGCGCCGGGCGCGATCAGCGGATGAGCATCTCATTCGTGTTGATCTCCGCCTCCTGATCCAGGAGGCTGTCGAGCCGCTCCAGGTTCACCATGCCGCTCAGGATCGTGCTCGAGTACTCGCCCAGGTGGTCGGGGTCGATGACCACCTGCGGCGTGACGAGGATCACCAGTTCGGTCTGCTCGCGGAACGCGTTCTTGCTCCGGAAGAACATCCCCAGCAGTGGCAGGTCGCCCAGGAACGGGATCTTGTTCACGTTGTCGATGGAGCGCTCGATGCGGATGCCGCCCAGCACCACGGTGTCCCCGCTGTTGACCGTGACGCTCGTGTCGAGCCGGCGCTGCGGGAACGAGGGCGACTGGATGGCGGCGCCCGGCGAGGGGTCCTCAACGTCCGAAACCTCCTGGCTGATGCGCAACTCCACCTCGCCCCGGTTGTTCACGCGCGGGAGCACGTCGAGGATCACGCCCGTCGGGCGGTACTCGATCGAGTTGTCCACGCGGTTGGGGTCAACCGCGTCCGTCGTGCCGGAGATCGTGCGCGTGGTGATCGGCACCTCGCGCCCGACGTTGATCACCGCCTGCCGCCCGGAGAGCGCGAGCAGGTACGGCGCGCTCAGCACACGCACCTCGCCCTCGTTCGCCGCCGCCTGCACCAGCGCGAAGGCGTTGCTCCCCAGGATCACCGCGCTGCCCACGGGGTCCACCGTCAGGAAGTTCGCGTCGGAGAACAACTCCAGCGTCTGATTGCCAACCTCGAGGCTCGTGAACAGTTCGATGCCGAACTGCACATCGCCCGTGATCACCACCTCCGCCACCACCACCTGGAGATACACCTGCTTGGGCGGGCCGTCCAGCGCCCGCAGCAGGTCGCGCACCTCCGCGTACACCTCCGGACGCGCGCGGATGATCAGGCGGTCCTCGCCCGAGCCGCCCGAAGACGCCGGCGTCAGCGAACGCCCGCCCGATTCCGTCTCGCCCGGGCTCGGCGCCGGACCCGTCACCGGCGGCGACGACGACGAACCCGAGCCCAGCGGCGTCACGTTGATCCGGTCCGGCGACTCCAGCGGCAGCGGCGCGTTGAACGCCGCCTCGATCGCCGACGCCAGCGTCGCGCCCGGCAACTGCTGCGCCGTGTAGATGTACGTCCGCACCTGGTCGTCGCCCAGCGGCTGATCGATCCGCGCCACCCAGTCGTCCAGCATCGGCACGAACTGGCGCACCGTCGTCGTCACCAGCACCTGCTGCGAACGCGTCAACTCCACCGCGTTGAACTGGCTCGCCTCCGCCGTCGTCCGCGCGCCCGCGTTGGTCGCAAACTGGCGGAGGCCCTCCGCCAACTCCTTCGCGGAGACGTACTGCGGCGTGTACAAGCGCAGGATGCGGCTGGCGAAGAACGGCTGGTCCAGTTCGCCGATGACCTTCATCATCCGCTCGGCGTTCTCGGGCGACTCCACCAGGATCAGGACGTTCGTCTGCTTCGGAGCGAGCATCAGGCCCCGCGCGCTCAGCAGGTCCTTCAGGCCGGTCTGGATCTCCGTCGCCGCGACGTTCGACAGCGGCAGCACGTACGTCGCCGTCGAGAGCCGCTCCCGCGCGTCGTCCCAGCCGTTCACCACCCGCGCCGCGCGCTTGGGCGCATCCTTCGACTCCACCACGTGCACCAGCCCGTTCTGCACGTGCAGCGCCCAGCCGTAGCCCTCGGCGATCGCGTCCAGCGTGCGGAACAACTCCTCGCGGCTGATCTGCCCGCTGAGCACGAACGACATGTCCGCCGTCACCCCCGGCGCCAGCACGTAGTCCACGTCCAGCACGTTCTCGAAAATCTCGCGGAACACGTCCGGCGCGGGCGCGCCCTTGAAGTTCAGCGTCACGTCCAGGTCGCGCGCCGCCGCGAGGCTCTGCGCCGCCGGCGTCGCCCGGTAGTCCGGACGCGCCACGTACGACAGGTCCTGCGGCGCCATGGCGCCGGGATTCCTCGGGCGCTGGCCGCGGGGCGGCAGCGCGATCTCAAAGGGCGTTCGACCCTCGGCCCCGCTCAGGTCGGGCAACACCTGCAGCGACTTGCGCCGCGCGGGCGCCTGCGCCGTCTCGGCCTTCTCGGGCGTGGACTCGCAGCCCCCGCACGAGAGCAGGATGGCGGCGGCGGTCAGGGCCGGGGCGAACTTCTGAAGATGCGGTCGGTTCATGGGTGCTCTCGCCGGTGGGCGTGCGGCCGCGAAGAAGGCGCGCCGGTCGCCGGGTCAGATGGCCTGCAGGTCGTTCATGCTGAAGATCGCCAGGAGCATCGCGATGACGACCACGGCCACGATCGAGGCGATCGCCAAGATAGCCAGGGGCCCCAGGAGCGTCAAAGCACGGTTCATACGGATGGAGACGTCGTCCTCCATGGACTTGGAAAGCCGCTCGAACACGGTGGGCAGGTTCCCGCCCTCCTCCCCCACGGCGATGAGGCGGTCGGACACGTCGGGAAACAGGCGCGCCTGCCGGGCCGCGTCGGACAGCCGCCCGCCCTCGCGCATGTGCCCGATCACCGCGTCCAGCCGCCGGCGGAGTTCCTCGCTCCGCCAGGTCGTGCGCGCGATCTCCAGCGCCCGGAGGATGGGGATGCCGCCGCGCAGCATCATCGCCGCAGCGCCGCAGAACCCCGCCGCCTGATGCTTCCACCAGATCGGCCCGAGCATCGGCCGCCCGAGCAGCCAGCGCTCGAACGCGGCGCGCCGGTCCGGGTCGCGCAGCCGGCTGCGGGCCACGAAGAACGCCACGCCCAGCGCCGCCGCGAACAGCGCGCCCCAGTCGCCCAGGAACGTGCACGCGCCGATCACGACCCGCGAGAACGTGGGCATCGTGATGTTCATGTCGTCGAACATCTTGGACAGCCGGGGCACCACGAACGACACGATGAACGCCACGATCAGCGTCCCCGCGACGATCAGGATCGCCGGGTAGGTCAGCGCCGAGGCCAACTGCTGACGCAGCCGCTGCGCGTGCTCCTCCTGCTCATTGATCCGGCGCAGCACCTCCGGAAGCCGCCCGCTGTCCTCGCCCGCCTGCACCATCGCCATGTGGCGCTGCTCAAACCACTCCGGCAGGCGGCGCAGGCCCTCGGCCAGCGTGCGCCCCTCGCGCACCGCGCCCGCCAGCGTGCGCAGGATGTCCTTGTGGCGCGGGCGGCCGGCCGCGCCGACCACCGTCTCCAGCGCCGCGTCCAGGCTCATCCCGCTCTCAAGCAGCAGCGACAGCAGCGCAAACGCCTCCGCCCGCGTGCGCCGCCACGCCCCGTCGCGCCCCGTGGGCCGACGCAGCGCGAGCGAGCCCCGCGTCGCCCGCCCGTCCCCCGCGCGCGCCGGCGCCCCGTCCGCGCTCCGCACGTCCAGCGCCACCAGCCCCCGCCGACGCAGTTCCTCCCGCGCGCGCCGCCCGTCCGGCGCCTCGATCTCGCCCTCGGTCAGGCCGGCGCCCGCGCCGATCGCGCGGTACAGGAACTTCTGGTTGATCGCGGTCCGGCTCACGGCTCTTGAGCGCGCCCGAGGCGCTTCACTCCTGAATGTTCTCGATGATCTGCTCGTACGAGGTCTCGCCCTCGCACACCTTCTCCACCGCGTGGTCCCACAGCGACTGCATCTCGCACTCCTCGCGCGCGATCCGGTGGATGTCCGCCGCGCCCCGACGATCCAGGATCGCCCGGTGCACCGGCTCGTCCACCACCAGCAACTCCCCCACCACCGTGCGCCCCCGGTAGCCCGTGTTCAGGCACGCCCTGCACCCCGCGCCGCGATGGAACTTCGTCCCCGGCGCCAGCCGGTGGCGCTCCAGCAGCGCCGTGTCCGGGTCGTACGCCTCCACGCAGTCCGGACAGATCCGGCGCACCAGTCGCTGCGCCATGATCCCCACCACCGCCGAAGCGATCAGGTAATCCTCGACCCCCATGTCCAGCAGGCGCGGGAACGCCGCCGCCGCGCTGTTCGTGTGCAGCGTGCTCAGCACCAGGTGGCCCGTCAGCGACGACTGCACCGCCATCGCCGCCGTCTCACGGTCGCGGATCTCGCCGACCATGATGATGTCCGGATCGTGCCGCAGGATCGACCGCAGGCACCGCGCGAAGTCCAGGCCGATCTCCGTGCGCACCTGGATCTGGTTCACGCCGTCGAGGTGGTATTCCACCGGATCCTCGACGGTCACCACCTTCACGTTCGGACGAGCCACCTCTTTCAGACCGCTGTAGAGCGTCGTCGTCTTGCCGCTGCCCGTCGGCCCCGTCAGCAGCACCATCCCCTCCGGTCGCCGGATCAGCCGCCGGAACCCCTCGCGCTGCCGGCGGCTCAGGCCCAGTTCATCAAGATCCAACTGCACCGAACCGCGATCCAGGATGCGCAGCACCACGTCCTCGCCGTGCATCGACGGCAGGATCGACACGCGCACGTCGATCTGACGGCCGGACGTCTGCAACTGCACGCGCCCGTCCTGCGGCAGGCGGCGCTCGCCCACGTCCAGACGCGCCATGATCTTGATACGCGACACCAGCCCCGCGTACAGCGGCGCCGGCGGTGCATCCAGGTCCAGCAACTCGCCGTCCACCCGCACCCGCAGGCGCGTCGAACGCTCCCCGCGCTCCAGATGAATGTCCGAAGCCCCCAGCGACACCGCACGCTCGATCGCCGCCGTGAGGAACTGCACCACCGGCGCCTCCGACGCCAGGTCGCGCAGCCGGTCCGCGTCCAGCAGCAGCACGTCCGCACCGTCCTCGCCCGAGCCCCCCTCACGGCCCGCCAGCGCGCGGTCCAGCGCCCCTTCCACCTCGCGCTGCGTGGACGCCAGCGCCTCCACCTCGCGCCCCGTCGTCTGACGAACCGTCTCGATCAGCGACTCATCCGGGGGCCACGCCATCGCCAGGCGGATCACGCCCTCGTCCGCCGAAACAGGCAGCACCGCGTTGAACCGCAGGAACGCCGGCGGAAGCAGCGCCGCGGCGTCAGCGTCCAGATCGTCCAGATTCTGCGGCGGCTCCCAACGCGACAACCCCAGGCGCTCGGCCAGCGCGTCGCGCAGGCCCTCCTGGCTCAGCACGCCCGCCGTCACCAGCAGCCGGCCCAGGCGCTGGCCCTGCTGGCGGCGCAGACTCAGCAGGTTCTCCCCGTCCGCGGCGCTCAATCGGCGGCGCGCGATCAGGTCCTCGAGGATCGCCATGTCCGCCTCGTCCGCGCTCAGCAGCGACGGCGCGCGCCCCGGCGCCGTCGGCGTTCGGGACGCTGGCTCGGAATGGGCGTCGATGACGCTCAGGGTCGCCTCCTCAGACCGCGCTCACTGCCACGAGAAGATGTCCGCGTTCTCGCCCTCGCCGCCCTCGGCGTTGTCCGCACCGAGCGAGTAGATCTCAAACTCAAAGCCCGGCTCACGCGCCGGCGCGCGGTACCGCAGCGGGTTGCCCCAGCCGTCCACCGGCAAAGACTTCCGCTCGAAGTACGGGCCCTTCCACTTGTCCATGTTCGCCGCGCCCTCGCGCTTGGTGATCAGGATCTCGAGCCCCTCCTCCGTCGTCGGGAAGCGCCCGACGTCGAGTTGGAAGGACTGGATCGCCGTCTTGGCGTTCTGGATCTGCTGCACCGTCACCTGCGGCTTGGCCTTGCCGAGTTGGCCCAGCACCTTGGGCGCAACCAGCGTCGCCAGCAGCGCGAGGATGCCGAGCACCACGAGCAGTTCGAGCAGGGTGAAGCCACGCCGGGTCCGCCGCGTCGATCGCATGGATCGATCCTCCGTGATCCCTGGGGCCGCGGGCCAAGAGCGCCGCCGGGCCTTCCAATGCACTCAAAGGGGCCGCACTTCCGGATCGGTCCGCCCCGATCCGGCGGGGGTTGGCCGTCGCGGTGGGAGAGCGACGGGGAGGCCCCTCAGCCGTGCGTCCGGGCGAGCGCACGTGCGATATCGGACGGTATCACTCGATCCGCACACCGTCAATCGAGTTGCCGTAAACCCTGATCCGCACGCCCGATTCGCTCGTGGCCAGCCAGTCGCACTCCGACACCAGCCCCCCCGGGCTCCAGGTCATCATCACCCGCGCCGGGAAAGCCCGCCCCAGGGCGTCCCGCCCCCGCGCGTCGCGGGCGGCGCCGCCCGCCGACTCCGGCTCGTCCGTCCGCCGCACCCACCAGCCCGAGGGGAGCACGATGCCCCGGTCCAGGGCGCTCAGCCGGCGCTGGCCGGGCTCGAACACGACGCTCACCGGCAGGCCCTTCTCCGCCGCCGCGATCTGCCCGGCGCGGACGATCTCGATGACCTCCTGCCGCACCCGTCGCTCCTGCCCGCCCAGCATCCGAGCCGCGCCGGGGACGACCACCAGCGCCGCGAGCGCGAGGATCGCCAGGACGATCAGGAGTTCGGCCAGCGTGAACGCGCGGGAGCGGCGTCGGTCATTGCTCGGTTTCATCGTCGTCGGCGCCGGGTTCGACGGTCTCGCCCATCCGCCGGAGGATCTCCGTGACGTCCTGCGTGTTGACGCGCCCGTCCGCGGTGACGTCCAGCGCCTGGCCCTCCAGGTCGCGCCGGAAGCCGATGATCCAGCGCATCACGAGGCGCGCGTCCTCCATCGTCACCACGCCGTCGCCGTCCACGTCCGGCGAGCCGCCCTGCGAGCCGCCGCCGTCCCCGTCCCCATCGCCGTTGCCGTTGCCCCCCGTGATGGCCGGCCCGATGTGCAGCGACTGGTTCTGCGCGTTGAACGCCGCCGAGAGCGGGTTCGTGTTGCCCGCGAACGTCGTCGTCGCCTGATCCGTCGCGCCCGCCGCCGGAACCAGCAGCCAGCGCGAAGAACCTCGCCGGTACTCGAACTTGATCACCGCCTGATCGTTCGTTGATCGCGTGATCGTCAGGCCCTCCCACTCGCCCGTCGCGTCCACCTGATCCTCCACCGTCCCGCCCCCCTCGATCACCGCCGCGACACGGTCCCCCACCCGGGGCGAGAACGACGCGTTCCCCGTCACGCGCCCGTTGATGATCATGAAGAACGTGACCGGCGCCCCGCCTGTTTGCGCCAACGCCGCCGGCGCCGCCCCGAGAAACACGACAAACGCGAGGATCGCGCGGGCGAGCCGTTCCGTCAGGTGAAGTCTCATGCGGCGCTCCGTGGTGCGGTTGCGAACCCGTGATTGTACGTGCGAAGCGCCGAAAGGGTCCAAGCGCCCCTCGATCGGCCGTCCCCCGGGCCCATCAAAGCAAAAAAAAAGCGGGCGCCCCGAGGGGCGCCCGCCTCAAACAGCCAGGATCAGATCAATCAGCGGAAGTTGCTGATCGCCATATCCGTGAAGAGCAGGTAGCCGTGATTGGGGGCCACGCTCTCGAAATCAGAGAACTGGGGCTGGCCCTCGATGAAGATGCGAACGCCTTCAGCGGAGTCCATCGACATGAAGATCTGGTTGCCGCCGATGGAGGCGGTGGAAGCGGTGATGTCGTTGCCGCTGCCGTTGTTGAGGAGGTGCCAGCCACCGTTGCTGCCGTTGGGGGTCACGGCCAGCGAAGCGGCGTTGATGTCCTCGACCAGAGTGCCGAAGGTGAACCAGGAGTAGCGGCCGTAGTTGGTGCCGGACGCGAACTCGATCGCGTAGGCGTAGCCGGTCGCGATGCGGTTGAGGCCGCGGACGGCGCCGCAGTACACGCCGCGGGTGTCCAGAGCGAGGGCGGTGACCATATCCAGGATCACCGGCTCGTTCGTGAACGTGTCGAGCATGACGAAGAAGCCGCGGGCGGTGGTGTTGGGGGGGAAGGCCGTGACCGCGTTGGCCGGCGTCGTCGTGTTCGGGGCGGCCCCGGGCACGAGGAGACGGTTGGGCTGGTTCGCGGCGGTGCCGAAGTCCTGGCCGGGGCCGCCCACGTTGGCGCGGGTCGGGCTGGTGGCCGAGGCGGGGAGGAACGCCCAGTCGTCCTGCTCAAGGCCGGAGAGCGGGTACTCCCAAACGTTGTCCGCGTTGATGTTGAAGACGATCGGAGCGTTGGCGGCGAACGTGAAGTTCTTGCCGGCGGTCGTCACGTCGGCCTGGTTGTCCGCGGCGAAGGTCACGCGACGGGCCAGGAGGTTGTTGGCGAGGAAGGGGCTGACGTCGGAGAAGTTGCTGTCCGGGACGACGACGAACACGACCGGGAGGCCCAGGAAGTGCTTCTCGCCGCGGGTGTGCAGCGTGTAGGGGCGGGCGCCGTTCGAGTCGGCGTCGCCGGTGACGTAGGTCGTGCCGATGTGGCGGAAGCGACCCTGGAAGGTGATGGAGCCGTTGGAGATGCCGGGGCCCGTGACGGTGAAGCGACCGGGGGTCGTCGTGTCGCGGCGGACGGTCATCTGGATCGGACGGATCACCAGAGCGGGGTCGAGGTTCTGATAGAGCAGGACCTGGCTCTCGGTGCTGATCACCGTGGCGCCGCCGGCGTCGTTGATGCCGCCGTTGCCGCTGGTGGTGCTGGAGAGTTCGGCGACCTGGTAGAGGTCCACGTCGGGCTTGCTGTTGATGATGCCGCAGGGCGAGAGCATGCCGCTGCAGCTGCCGTTGCCCTTGAGTTGCGGGTGGAAGTAGAAGACGGTGCCGTCGGCGACGAGCGTGTCAGAGC
>JACVCK010000243.1 GCA_016742055.1 Phycisphaerales bacterium | reverse complement strand
TTCTCGCCAGCCTGGCGGGCACGGCGCCGGTGCAGGCGCAGGATGGCGGCCCCGGCGGCGGGTTCGGCGGTGGCGGACCCGGACCCGGCAGCAACCTCGGCTTCAGCGGCTCGGGCGGCGGCATGCCCGCCCGCCGACATCTCCGCCCCACGCGGCCCGCCCCCGCCTCCCCTCCCCCCCGCCCCCCCGCACCCCCCGGCGGCCCCCGCCAGACGGACCAGACCGCCGCGGTCCCCGCCGGATTGACCAGGTGATTCCGGATCAGCCCCGCGCCCTGGCCGTTGAGGAGCGGCTGGTGCCACGTCCCGCCGGTGAACAGCACATCGATCGTGTTCGGCGGCGCATCGCCCTCACGCAGGAGCACGCCCAGGCCCGCGCCGCTGCGCATCAGCACCAGGTGGTCATTGCCGGAGTTCACCCCCGTGCCGTCGATGTCCGCGTGGAACACCGCCTGGCCCGCGCTGTTGAACGCGAAGTAGTAGGGGTCGATCTCCGTCAGCCAGCGCTGGCAGCCGAGCCCGCCGCACGGCAGCGAAACCGTCTGCCCCGGCGCCGCGATGACGCTCACGCCCCCTGCCCCATGCATAAACAGCCCACGATCGCCGAACACCGCCTGGGCGCCGGTGATCGCCGCGGGGAACGCCACCTGACCCGCGGCGTTGATGATCGGCGAGCCGGTGGTGATTGACCCGAAGAACGTGCCCGCAAGCCCCGGCACGGCCTGGCCCTCGCGCACGACCGACTGCAGGTTGTTCATCCCCGACACGCCCTCGGACCACAGGCCCGTCGGCGTGATGACTCCGCCAACCGTGCCCTTGAAGGCGACGCGCCCGTTCGGCGTCACCACCGGAGCGCCGAACGTCGAGAACTGGCCCCCGCCCGGCGCCGCCTGGCCCGTGCGGGCCACCACGCGGTAGTGCGCGTCGGCGCCGAGGGCGTGGGAGGCAAGGCCGGAAGCGAGCGCGAGCGCGGCCGCGCAGCGGGACATGCGATTCGGATTCGTGATCATGGCGGGCAATCTCCTGTGTGTGGTGGTTGCGGGCCGCCCCGCCGCAGATCGCGGCGAACGGCCCTTCCCACACAACGCGGATTCCGCCCGCGGAACGCGCCGCGCGAACCGCGCGATCAGCCGCCGGCCCGGCGCGACTGCGTGGCGTCCATCACCAGGATGAACTCCGTCGGCTCCTCGCCGGGATTGGCCAGCGAGTGGTAGCGGTCGGCCTCGTACGTCACCGAGTCGCCACGGCGCAGTTCGATCTCCTCGTGCCCCGACACCAGGCGCAGAACCCCGTGCGTGACCGTCATGTGCTCGAGCACCCCGGGCTGCTCGGGCGGGAAGTCGATCGCGGCGCCGACGGGCACGGTGTACCGGGCGACCGTGATCCCCCGGCGCACCAGCGCCGGTGCGACCATCCGCCGCTCGATCCCCGACTCGGGCTCGACCAACGTCTGCTGGCGCTCGGCCCGCAAGGGCTCGAAGACCGCCGAGGGCTCGGACTCCAGGAGGTCCGAGAGCGAGCAGCCCAGCCCGTGGGCGATCTGGGCCAGGATGCGGATGGTGGGGTTCTTCTTATTGGCTTCGACGTCGCAGAGCATGCCCCTGGACACGCCGGACTTTGCAGAAAGTTCGGCAAGTGTCAGGTTCTGAGCGATCCGCCGGGCCTTGATGTACTCGCCTACGTCCATGAAATTCTCTATCGTGAACTTGATTCACGATGGTTAGATGGTACGATGATGGTGAACGCTGTTCGCTATGGTAGCAAACGGCGCTCGGAAACGGTAGTCGGAAAGGAGCGATTCCCATGATGGCGGCGTGCAGCACGATCGGGTGCGGTTTCCCGACGCGTCGCGAAGCGGCGGTTTGGGGAGCCCTGGGGCTCTTCGTTGGCCTGGTGGCCCTCCTGGCGGTCCTCACCGCCTCTTCGGAGCCGGCCCGCGCCTTCGCCGTCGGGGACCGCAGCCCCGTCCACATCAGCGCGGCGCCGGCCGACCGCTGAGGTTCATCCAGCAGCAGACCACGAGCCGCCGCGGGCGATGCCCATCGCCCGCGGCGGCTTTTCGTTCTCCCCCTCTCGCCCGTGTGGAGAACCTGACGCTTGGCCGCGACTTCTAGAATCGCGCGCATGACGCCCGACGCGCCCGCGACGCACCGAGAGAGGCCCATCCGCGTGGACATTCCGCCCCAAACTCCCGAGCCCGCCCTCGTGGACCTGATGGGCGGGCGCACGCGCCTGGAACGGACGATCCACGAGCAGGGCCTCGTGGCGCTGCTGGACGTGATGCCGCGGCTTGTGCCCGAGGGCCAGACCGCCGACATGGCGATCGTGCAGGCCGCACGCGTGTCGTACGGGGCGGGGACGAAGCAGGTTTCGGAGGACCGGGGCCTGATCCGCTACCTGCTGAGGCACCGGCACACGACGCCGTTCGAGATGGTCGAGTTCAAGTTCCACTGCGCGATGCCGATCTTCGTGGCCCGGCAGTGGATCCGCCACCGCACGGCGAACGTGAACGAGTACTCGGGCCGCTACTCGGTCATGCCCGACCGCTTCTACAAGCCGACGCTGGAGGCGGTGCGGAAGCAGAGCCGCACGAACAAGCAGGGCGGCGAGGAGCCGATCGACCCGGTCACGGCGCAGGAGTTCCTCGACTACCTCGATCGGTCGGAGGCCCTGTACGAGGAGTACTCGGGGCTGATCGAGAAG
>JACVCK010000037.1 GCA_016742055.1 Phycisphaerales bacterium | reverse complement strand
CCGCTGGAGGATTCGCCCGCGTACCGCGCCGGGGTGATGGCCAACGACCGCGTGACCGCCATCGACGGGCAGTCCACGTTCAACAAGAACGTCAACGAGTGCATCGAACTGCTGACGGGCAAGCCGGGCGACCCGGTGACGATCACGGTGGAGCGCGCCGGGCAGACCCTCGACATCACGATCAAGCGGGCGCAGATCGTCACGCCGACGATCAAGGGCGTCCACCGCGTGGACGACAAGTGGGACTTCTGGATCGACCCTGAACGGAAGATCGCGTACGTCCGCATGACCCAGTTCACCGCCGGCGCGGTGCAGGACTTCGAGCGCGCCATCCGGCCGCTGGTGGACTCGGGGCTGCAGGGCCTGGTGCTCGACCTGCGGTTCAACCCCGGCGGCCTGCTGCCCGCCGCCATCGACATGGCCGACCTGTTCCTCAAGGATGGGCTGATCGTCTCGACGCGCGGACGGGCCCGACCGGAGCAGAAAGTCTTCGCCCGACCCGACCGGACGCTGCCCGACTTCCCGATGGTCGCGCTCATCAACCGCCAGAGCGCGTCCGCCGCCGAGATCCTCGCCGGCGCGCTGCACGACCACGGGCGCGCCGTGGCCCTCGGCGAGCGCACCTTCGGCAAGGGCAGCGTGCAGTCGGTCGTGGCGCTGCCCAGCGGCGCGGGGCAACTCAAGATCACCGAGGCGCACTACTTCCTGGCGTCCGGGCGCAAGATCCACCGCTCCGACGACTCGGTCGAGTGGGGCGTCGACCCCACGCCCGGCTTCTACGTGCCCATGACCGACGCGGAGTACCGCGAGATGCTCACCATCCGCCGCCAGGAGGAGATCATCCGCCCGCGCTCCGAGGATGAAACCAAGAACGCGCAGTGGTCGGACCCCGAGTGGATCCTGGGCCACCTCAAGGACCAGCAACTGGCCGCGGCGGTGCGGGCGCTCAGCCACCGCATCGACTCGGGCGATTGGAAGCCCACGGGCCAGGCGCTGCCGGAGAACGGCGTGTCGCTGGCGGAACTGCAGCGCGCCGAGGGCATCCGCGAGCGCATGGCGCGCGAACTGATGCGCCTGGACCGGCAGATCGAGGCGCTCGCGGCCGGCGCCGGCGCGAACGCCCCCCAGCACACCACGCTCCTGCCCGACGCCGACCTGACCGGCGGCACGGTCAAGATCTACGACGCCGACGGCAACGAGGTGGGCGAACTGCGGATCACCGGGCCCCAACTGGGCTCATGGCTGGAAGGCGGGCCGCTGGAGCCGGCCAAGAAGGCAGACGAGTGACGGGCGTGCGCCGTTGACGCTCATCCTCGGCATCGAGACCAGTTGCGACGAGACGGCGGCGGCGGTCGTGCGCGATGGGCGCTTGGCGCTGTCGAACGTGATCGCGAGCCAGCACGACCTGCACGAGGAGTACGGCGGCGTGGTGCCGGAGTTGGCCAGCCGCGCTCATCTGGAGCGGCTGCTGCCGGTGGTGCGCGCCGCGATGCGCGAGGCGGACGCACGGTACGCGGACCTCGACGCGGTGGCGGTGGGCAACCGGCCCGGGCTGATCGGCGCGCTGCTGGTGGGCGTCGCGGGCGCAAAGGCGCTGGCGTGGTCCCTGGGCAAGCCGATCATCGGCGTCGATCATCTGGAGGCGCACCTGTACGCCCCGATGCTGTCGCGCGACGCGGGCGGCGCCGGCGACATCGTGTGGCCCGCGCTGGGGCTGGTCGTCAGCGGCGGGCACACGTCCCTGTACCGCTGCGCCTCGGCGCTCGAACTCGCCAAACTCGGCGGCACGATCGACGACGCGGTGGGCGAGGCGTACGACAAGGTCGCGGCGCTGCTGGGGCTCGGACATCCCGGCGGGCCAAGGGTGGATGCGCTGGCGCAAACCGGCGACGACCGGGCGCACCAGTTCCCGCTGAGCCGGCTGGAGAAGGACTCGCTGGATTTCTCGTTCTCGGGGCTCAAGACGGCCGTGCTGTACGCCGCGCGGGGCCAGCCCGAGCGACCTTCGCCCGGCGAGGCGCCCCGGTTCCTGCGCGACGGGGCGGACCTTTCAGAAGGCGAGAAGGCGGACGTATGCGCCTCGTTCCAGCGTGCGGCGGTGAGAAACGTCATGCTGCGGCTGGAGCGGGCGATGGAGCGTTGGCCCCGGGAGTTCCGCACGCTGCTCGTCGGCGGCGGTGTGTCGGCGAACTCGCGCCTGCGCGCGGAGTTGGCGACATTCGCGGCGAGATACGGGCTGGCGCTGCGGATCCCGGCGATGGAGTTCTGCCTCGACAACGCCGCGATGATCGCGGGACTGGCGCACGAGCGGCTGATCGCGGGGCTCGTGGATGACCTCACCCTTGCGGCCTCGCCGACGACGAGCCGATGACGCTGCTGCCCTTCGAACAACCCGCCGCGCCCCGCGACTACCGCCATCCCGCGGCGATCGACGACGACGCGCTGCTCGCCGAGTGCGACTTCACGCGCGACCGCTCGTCCGGGCCGGGCGGCCAGCACCGCAACAAGGTCGAGACGCAGGTCAAACTCCACCACCGCCCCACCGGCGCCCACGCGCAGGCCGGCGAGCGGAGGAGCCAGGTCGAGAACAAGAAAGTCGCGGTCCGGCGGCTGCGCCTGATTCTCGCGGTCGATCATCGCGAGCCCGTGCCCCGGGGCGATGCGCGCAGCGCCCTGTGGCGCTCGCGCGTCCGCAACGGGCGCATCGCGTGCAACCCGGAGCATCACGATTACCCCGCGCTGCTCGCGGAGGCGATGGACCTGATCGCGCACGGCGGGTGGGATCTGAAGGACGCCGCGGTGCGGCTGGAGGTCACGGCGAGCCAACTGCTCAAACTCGTCAAGGACCACGCGCCGGCGCTCGTGCGGCTCAACGCGGAGCGGAAGGCGCTGGGGCTGCATCCGCTGAAGTGAGCAGGCGCAGTGCGATGACGAGGGCGCCCCGCGGCCCCTCGCGCCCGAAGTTGTCGTCGCTGACGAGGATGACGAGCCGCCCGCCGGCCTCATCGTCGATCACGGGGCCGATGGCCAGGCCCTCGACGTTGCCCGGGCCGAGGGAGTTGAGCGAACCGAAGCGGGCGATGGTCTCGACGCGCAACGCCGTGAACTCGGCGCCGCGGAGCGTTTCGAGGCCGGCGACGTCGGTCTCGCCGGCGCCGGGCGTGATCAGCCGAATGGCCACGGCGTAGCCGCGGAGCGGATCGAGACTCCGTTCGAGCGCCAGCAGGCGCCCGTCGTCCAGCGCGGCGAAGTCCACGAGGGAATTGAACGAAGTCCCAGGCAGGAACCCGGGCGCGGGCTCGGTCTGGTAGACGAACTCGCGCGTCGGCGCGGCCCGGTCCACGTCCAGCGCCAGCACGCGGCACATGGCCCCCGCGCCTGGCCCCGCCTCGGGCCCGTCCTGCTCCAGCGCCGTCTCGATGCCCGCCCAGAGTTCGTGGCGCCCGTCGTGATGTCGAAGCGCCAGGGCCTCGAATCGACGGTTGGGACGCATGCCGCGCAGCACGTGCGCGGGCAGCGTGAACTCGTCCAGCGTCGCGCCGCCCGTCTCGAAGAGCGCGACGGCGCCGGGCAGTTCAAAGCCCACCGCGAACGTGCGCCCCTCGATCCATTCGACCGCTTCCGCATCGGCGTGCGCGGGCACGGGTTCCCAGGCCGCAACCCGCGCGTCGATCCCCTTCGTCGCGCCGTTGAGTTCGATCGCCAACTCCACGAGGCGCGGCTCGCGCGGATGATCCGTCACGGCGAACCATCGCCCATCGCCGTACGTGAGTCCGCTCAAACCTCCGAGCCGGTCGTCCTCGAATGCGAGGTTGGCGTGGCCGATCCACTCCAGGCGCACGCTCGCGCCCGGCGGCGCCGGATCGGCCCGCGGCGCCGCGGCGCAGGCCCCGAGCGCGCCGAACGCGATCAGCGTCATCACTCCGCGATGCGCCACGGGAAGCCCTCCGGGATCACTTCGGGCCGATCGTTGAGCCAGCCGACCAGAAACTCGAACGCGTCTACGAGGCGGGGCCCGGGGCGATTGAACATCTGGGCGCCGTCCACCAGCGCCACGCGCCCGCCGCGCACCGCCGGCAGCGCGCGCCACCAGGGCTGCTCACGCAACGCGCGGTGGTCCTCCTCCGTGCGGGCAAGGTCAAAGCCGCACGGCGCGATGATGATCGCCTCCGGCGCGGCGGCGGCGATCGCCTCCGGACTTATGCGGCGCGACGGCCCCGCCACGCGAAAAGCCATGTGCCCGCCCTCGCCCGCGCCGGCGCCGGCCATCGGCTCGGTCGGGTTGAGCGGGTGGCTGGCGCCGGCCCGCTCGATGAGTTGCGGCGTCCAGTGGCCCCCGACGAAGAGTGGATCGGTCCACTCCAGCAGCAGCGCCCGGGGTCCCTCAACGTAGGGCGTCACCCATTCCGATGACCTGAAGAAACGCTCCCGGAGCGCCACGACGGTGTCGGTGGCCCGATCGGGCAGGCCCACGGCCGCGCCGACGCGGAGCACATCGTCCAGCACGTCCTCAAAGGAGTGTGGGTTGAGACTGAGGATGGCCGGGCTGGGGCGGAGTTCGGCGGCCAGGCGCCGGACGGAGGCCAGGTCGATGGAGCAGACGGCGCAGAGGTCCTGGGTGAGGATGAGGTCGGGGCGGAGGTCGCGCAAGAGCGGCGCATCCACCTGGTAGAGGGACCGGCCTTCGCTCACGGAACTGGACACCGCGCGGTCGATCTCCGATGAAGGAAGGTCCGCGAACGCGCCCGTGGCGCGGGTCAGGACGGGCCGATCCGTGATGGCGGCCGGGAAATCACATTCGTGCGACCGACCGACCAGTTCGACGCCGAAACCCTTGCCGGAACCGATGATCCGGCAGAGCGTCTCAGTGGCCGAGGGCAGGAGGCTGACGACACGCATCCACGCGATGCTACCCGTTGTCCCGGCCTTTCCAACGTCGGGCGGCTGCTGCTTTGCGGCCCGGGCCGCGCTCTGCGATGATCCGGCCCCGGCGCCGCGCCGAAGCCGACTGAGGATGCACTAAGTGAACCACTTCCGCCCCCGCCCAAGCCGTACCGAGATGACCGAACCCCGACGCGGAGCGTGGATTGCGCTCGCCGCGGGTCTGGCGATGACCTGCGCCGTCTTTGCGCAGGACGCCCAGCCCTCCCAGGGCGAGGAGCAGCCCGGCGCGGACGAGCGCGGGCGCGACCTGGCCGGGGAAAAGCCCCAGCAGCCCCCGGCGCCGACGCCCGAGGGCGGCCCTGCGCCTCAGGAGGGCTCGTCGCCCCTTCGAAGGGCGTGGAGCCAGATCCGGGGGGGTCAGGGCGAGCAGGACGCGGCGCGCCCCGAGCAGGGCGGCGTGGCGCCTCGCCGGCTGGAGGTTCCGCCCGAAGCGCCCGAGCGGCCCGGCAACGTCACCGAACTCACGGCGCCCGCGCCGGAGGACGTGTTCACGATCGAGACCGTGGGCGAGCCGGTGCAGATCGGCTCGCTCGTGGACTGGGTGAGCAAGCGGCTGAACATCAACATCTTCTCCGACCCGGGCGTGGCGGACCGGACGGTGACGTTCAACGGCCCGATGCGGATCCGCGCCGATGAACTGCTGGACTTCCTCTCGCTCCTAGTCGAGCAGCAGGGCTTCGCGCTCACGCGCGAGCGCGAGGGCTGGTACGTCATCCGGCCCGCGGGGCAGGTGGCGTTCAACCTCGGCGACGGCGCCCTGGCGACCACGCGGATCATCCCCACGCCCCTCCTGCGTCCGACGGCGCTGAAGGTGGCGGTGGACGCGGCGCTGTCGTCGCGCGGGGCCTCGGACGGCGCGGCGTCGAACCGCATCGCGTACATCGACGAACTGGGCATCATCATCATCACGGACACGCCGCGCGGGCTGCGTTCGGTGGAGGAGATCGTCAAGGCGGTGATCGCCGAGGCGCGCTCGCAGTCGTTCCACCGGATCGAGGTCGCGCACATCAACGCCGAATTGGCGCGCGCAAAGGTCATCGAACTCAACGGCGCGCAGGCCATGGGCTCCCGGCAGGCCCAGCGGGGCAACAACCAGCCCATCGGCCAGCCCGCCGTCGCGTCGCCCACCACCGCTTCGCTCACGAACCTGCCGGACCGGATCTTCCTGGATTCCGAGAGCAACGCCCTGATCTTCCGCGGCACGGCGAGCGAGGCGGCGGAACTGGGCACGCTGGTCATGGCGATCGACACGCCGAGCCGGCTCATCCCCAAGCGCTACCCGGCCGGACCGGCCTCCCCCGCGATCTGCGCCTACGGCGAGCGGCGCGGGCTGGGCACGGTGACCTCGGGGCCGTCCACCGGCGGCTCGCAGTTCGGCCAGTCGGGCTCGTTCAACAACCGCGGGTTCGCCGGCGCCGGCCTGCAGCAGCAGCAGGGCTCCGCCTCCGGCAGCGGCTTCGTGCTCGAGGACAACCAGGAGGCGTTCGTCTACTTCGGCACCGCCGAGCAGCACGAGCAGGTCGCGGCGCTGGTGGAGTCCTTCGCCGACCAGGCGCGTCTGGCGCGGGTCGTGGTCGAGTTCTACCCGCTGCGCCACGCCGACGCCGAGGAGGTCGCGGAACTGCTCAACGCCATCGTGCAGGACACGACGCAGCAGTTCGGCCAGTCGCCGTTCCTCCCGCAGGGCGCGGGCGCGCGGCGCGTGACGCAGACCACTCCCGACGCCGAGGGCGGAGCGACGGTCACCACGGTCGAGGGCGACGGCGTGGGCGTCTCGCTCACGCCCAGCGAGAACATCTCGATCCAGGGCGACATCTCCAGGAACCAGATCGTCATCAAGGCGCCCATCCGCCAGCAGGCGGAGTTCGCCTCGATCATCTCGCAACTGGACATCCGCCAGCCCCAGGTGTTCATCGAGGCGAAGGTCGTCTCGGTGGACACGGACGACGACTTCCAGTTCGGCGTGGACTGGCGGGCCGCGATCGACACCTCGGTCGGCGCGATCAACCTGTTCTCGAACTTCGGCCTGATCAACAACATCCCCACGCCCGCGGGCGTGGGCCCCACGGCGATCGGCGTGGTGGACGGCACGGACGTGGACGTGGTGCTCAACGCGCTGTCCACCGTGGGCGAGACGCGCATCCTCTCGACGCCGCGCATCCTCGTCCGCGACAACGGCGAAGCGGAACTCAACAGCACCCGCGAGGAGCCCTACGCGACGACCACGCAGAACGCCGGCACGGCGGTGACGGGCCAGGGCGGCACGGCGGAGGCGGGCACCAAGTTGACCGTCAAGCCGCAGATTTCCGCCGGCGGCCTGGTCAACCTCGACGTGCAGATCGAACTCTCGTCGTTCGTGGGCCAGGGCTCGGACGGCCTGCAGCCGCCCAAGCAGAAGGAGACGTACAGCACCATCGTCTCCCTGCCGTCGGACTCCACGCTGATCATCGGCGGGCTGACGTTCGACCGGAAGCGCGACGAGGTGGAGAAGGTGCCGCTCCTGGGCGACATCCCGATCATCGGCCAGGCGTTCCGCAACACGACGATGACGCGCCGGCGCACGACCGTCTTCGTGTTCATCCGCCCCGTGATCCTCCGCGATGAATCCATGACCGACCTCCGGCTCCTGACCCGAGGCCCCATCAAGGAGGCCGGCATCGAGGGCGACACGCCCGACCTCGAGCCCGAGCGCATCCCCATCCGCTCCGGCTCGCTCGGCTCGTCCTCCGACCGGCCGGTCCGCCTCGGGCGGCGCGACGACGACCCATCGTGAACGACGCGAAGCCCAATCCCGCCGACAAGGCCGCGCCCCCGCAGCAGGGCCCCGGCGCGCCCCGCGCCAAGCCCGGCGCCGCCCCCAGCGCCGCGTCGCTCGAGGTCGTGCGCGCCTTCGGCCAGGTCCCCGTGCGCCCCGAGCACATGGCGGAGTTCGCCGCGCTGCCGGGCGCTGACGAAGAACCCTGGGACGTGCTGCTCTCGTCGCTGGGCATCGAGGAGCACGCGGCGCTGGCGCGACTGGCCGAGCGCTGCGGCCTGCGCTTCGAGCCCGACCCCGCCGCGCACGTCTCGAGCGAAACCTTCTACGAACGCATCCCCGCCAACGTCGCCCGCCGGCACCAGGTCGCGGGGCTGAGCGTTGAAGACGGCGTGATGACCGTCGCCGCGGGCCAGCCCATGCAGCCGGCGGTCTTCCAGGCGCTCGAGCGCATGGCCGGCATGCCGCTGGAGGTCGTCCTGGCGCCGCGGGCGCAGGTGGGCAACCTCATCAACCGCGGGTACGAGCAGCGCCAGGACCTGGTGGCCGAGATCGTTGAAGACATGCCGCTGGACGACCGCGCGATCCAGTCGGCGGCGGGCTCGGTGTCGCAGGCGACGGACCTGCTGCAACTGGCGCGTCAGACGCCGGTGATCCGCCTGGTGAACATGATCCTGTTCGAGGCGCTGCGCCGGCGCGCGTCGGACATCCACATCCACCCGTTGGACGGCCGCCTGATCATCCGTTTCCGGATCGACGGGATGCTGATCGACGCGTTCAGCCCGCCGCCGAGCCTGGGCGCCGCGATCTCCTCGCGACTCAAGGTCATGGCGGAACTGGACATCGCCAACCGGCACAGCCCGCAGGACGGCCAGACGACGGTGCGCGTGGGCTCGCGGAAGATCGACATCCGCATCTCGTGCATCCCCACGATCTTCGGCGAGCGGATCGTGCTGCGCCTCCTGGACCAGACCCAGACGCAACTCACCCTCGACGCCGTGGGCATGGCGGCGGGGATGCAGAAGCAGTTCCTCGACCTGGTCGAGCGGCCCAACGGGATGATCCTGGTCACGGGGCCGACGGGATCGGGCAAGACCACATCGCTGTACGCGGCGCTGGGGCGCGTGGACCGGACCTCGCGCAACGTCATGACCATCGAGGACCCGGTCGAGTACCACCTCGACAACATCTCGCAAATGCAGGTGAACCCCAAGCGGGGCGTCACCTTCGCCGCGGGCCTGCGCTCGCTGCTGCGTCAGGACCCCGACGTGATCCTCGTGGGCGAGATCCGCGACGCGGAGACGGCGAACCTGGCGATCCAGGCGTCGCTGACCGGCCACCTGGTGCTCGCCACGCTGCACACCAACGACGCGCCCAGCGCGATCTCGCGCCTCGTGGACATCGGCCTCGAGGACTACCTGATCAACTCCTCGCTGCTCGCGGTGCTCGCCCAGCGCCTCATGCGGCGGGTGTGCGCCGCGTGCCAGGGCCAGGCCGTCGTGCCGGCGCCGGCCGCGCGGGGCGGGGGCATGATCCGCTGCGAGAAGTGCTTCGGCTCGGGCTACCACGGTCGCGTGGCGGTGTACGAGTTGATGGTGATGACCGATGACCTCCGCCGCCTGGTCGCCCAGTCGGCCGACGCCGTGGCGATCCGCGAGGCGGCGCTCTCGCAGGGCATGCGCGCCATGACCGAGGACGCCCGCGACAAGATCGCCGCCGGCCTGACCACCGAAGAGGAACTGCGGCGCGTCCTGCACTAAACCCAACGCCCATCCGTGAGCGCCGCCACCAACAACCCGACGCCCTTCCTCTTCGTCGCCGTCAACGCCGCCGGGGGCAAGAAACTCGGCATGCGCGCCGCCGTCACCGAAGCGGCCCTTCAGGACTCCCTCCGGCGCGACCGCCTCCTGCTCCTGCGCGCCTGGCGGGCCCCCCAGTGGGCGGCGCCCGCCGACGTGGTCAACCTGCCCCTCAAGGACCAGACTTCGCTCAACGAACAACTGGCCGCGCTCCTGAAGCGGGGCGTCCCGCTCGTGGACGCACTCTCCGTCGCCGCCTCCGTCGTCTCGCCCAAGGCCCGCGCGAAGGCAACCCGCCTGCGTGAACTCGTCTCCGCAGGCGCCTCGTTCTCCAGCGCCTGCGAGCAGGTCGGCGGCTTCGACGCCGTCTCCGTCGCCGTGTACCGCGCCGCCGAGCGCACCGGGGACCTGGGCGACGCGGCGATGCGCCTGGCCGGCGCCGCACGCCGGCGCCTGGCCATCGGCCAGAAGGCCGTGACCCTCATGATCTACCCCGCGGTGGTGCTGGCCATCAGCGTGATTGTCTCGGCGGTCATGCTGATCGTGGTCGTGCCGCTGATCGGCAAGGCGCTGCAGGACGCGGAGATCGACCTGCCGTGGTACTCCCAGATCGTGATCGGCACGGGCCAGTGGATGCGCGCGAACCTGGCGATCGTCGGCGGCGGCGCGCTGGCGGTCGTGGCCGGGCTGATCTTTGGGCGCAAGTTCATCGTCGCCATCGTCCTGAGCGCCGCGCGCCGGCTGCCTGCGATCGCGCGCCTGCAGACCGCCATCGAGGCCGCGCGGTTCTTCGCGATCATGGGCGCCCTCACCCGAACGGGCGTGCCGGTGGCCGACGCGCTGGCGGTGTCCTCGGGCACGGTCTCGGCGCCCCTGCTGCGCGAGCAACTCGAAACGATGCGCCGGCGGCTGGTCGAGGGCGGGCTGTTCCGGAACCTGATCGAAGAGGTGGACGAACTGCCCCTGGCGACGCGCCGGCTGCTCGTGGCCGCGGAGCGCTCCGGCGACCTGGAGACGGCGTTCGACGGCATGGCCGAGGACATGGGCGACGAGGTGGCGCGCCGGTCGGACCGCCTGATGGCGCTGCTCGAGCCGCTGCTGATCGTGGTGATGTTCTCGGTCATCGGGACGCTGCTGGTCTCGATCATGCTCCCGATGATGTCCGCCATGCGGGGGGCGGGCTGAGGGCCCCCGGGCAAGGGGCCCCGCCCGGGGAACCAGCGCGGGGCAGGGGCGTCCATGCATACGAGGGGGCGACCGGGCCGATCCTCATAACGAGGGACGTTGACAGGCCCCGCACCGACCGCACGACCCAGCCGAGGATTCCCGATATGACCCCCGCCGCCCGCACAACCCGCCGCACACGACGCGCGTTCACGCTCCTCGAGATGATGCTCGTGCTGGTGATCATCGGCGTGCTCGCGTCGGTCGCGGCGCTGAACCTCGTCGGCGGCGCCGACAAGGCCCGTGCCCGCGCCACCGAGGCCACCATGAAGACGCTGGACTCCGCGCTGCAGCAGTACTTCTTCGACACCGGCGCCTACCCCACCACCGCGCAGGGCCTGGACGCGCTCGTGCCCAAGTACGTCCAGAAGCCGCCGCTGGACGGCTGGAAGCGCGAGATGTTCTACTACAGCCCCGGCGTCAACGGCAACGACTTCGAGATCATCTCCCTCGGCAAGGACGCCCTGCCCGACACCGAGGACGACATCCGGTCCTGGCTGCTGGAGTGAGCATGCGGACGGCGCGCGGCATCACGTTCCTCGAAGTCGTGTTCGCCTCCGCGATGCTCGCCGTCGTCGCCGCCACCGTCGCCAGCGGGTTCTCGATGATCGACCGGCTGTCACGCATCGGCGAGCGCAAACTCGCGGCGTACGAGGTCGCGCACCGCCTGATCCTCCAGTTCCTCGACAGCCCAACGGAGATGCCCGACGACACGCTGCCGCTCCCGGGGGAGGTCACCGGGCGCATCGAAAAGTTCTGGTACCTCCTCAACGACTCCGAACTCGTGGACGAGAGCGGCGGCGAGGCGGGCGTCACGACGCGCGGGCAGACCAACACCCGCCAACTCAGCGTGCAGGAGCGCATCCAGGCGCGCCTGAGCATGGTCACCGTCGAGGTGTACGAGGACGACAACGGGCGCCGGTCCGCGGCGCCGCTCGCGTCCATCACGCGGCTCTACGACCCCTTCGCGGGCTCCGACGAAGACCCCGCGACGTTCATGAAGCACCTCAAGAAGAAGTTCGAGGGCCAGCCCGAGGTGCAGGCGCTGCTCGAATCCCTCATGGCCCAGATGCTCGCCGAGCAGCAGGCCAAGCAGAGTCAGAACGCCCCGCCCCCCCTCCAACCCGTCCCCGGCGCGGCCCCCGCGCCGCCGAAATGACGCCATGCGACGCCCCGGCTTCACCGCCCTCGAAGTGCTCGTCGCGTCCGCCGTTTCGGTGGTCGTCATCGTCGCCGCGATCGGGCTCATGGGCTTCCTCAACCGCATGACGCGGATCAGCGAGCAGCGGTACGAGGACACGTCCGAACTGGGCATTCTGCATGAAACAATCCGGCGCGCGATGCAGACGCTCGTCGCCGAGGCGCCGCCCCAGGTCGCGCCCGGCACGAGCCAGGAGGAAATCGACGCCGCCCGAAAGGCCGCGGAGGAAGAAGGCAAAGAGGCCGAAGAATCCGGCGAGACCCCAGGCGCCCGGTCGGCGCGCGCCGCCGGCTCGCGCCGGACGCCCTTCGGCGGCGGCGCCCCCACCGGCCATCCGCGGTTCATCCTGGAGCCGCAGATCGCGGGCCGCTCCGGGCCCAACGACGCCCGCCGCCTCGAGGTCGTGCTGCTGGAGCAGCCCGCGCCGGGGCCCTTGGCGATCAGCCCGACGGTCCGAGGCGTGTTCGAGTTGGCGCCGCAGGTGGACGGGCTGGCGCTGCGCTGGCGCTCGCTGCAGCCGCCGGGGATGCCGATCGTGCTGGCGACGCGGATCCGCGAACTGCGCTGGACGGCGCTGTCGCGCGAGTTCGCGGACGACCGCTTCAAGGCCGGCAGCAGCGCGTGGCGGACGGACATGCGCTCGTCGCTGCCCCGGGAGTATCCCAAGGCGGTGCGCCTGGAACTGGTGACGATGAACAACACGCGGGTGGACTGGCTGTTCGAGCCGGCCATCACCACGGGGCCCGAGCCGTGAGCCGCTCCCGCGTGAGCCCACGCCGGCGCGCGTACGTGCTGCCCATGGTGATCCTGCTGGCGCTCATGGGCACGCTGGTGGTGGCGGTGTGCATGGAGCGCTTCGGATCCCAGCGCCTGCTCGTCCAGCGCCAGATCGAGGAGTACAAGCGCCACCACGAAATGCTCGGCGCGCAGACCGTCATCCGCCAGTGGATCGGCCGCCAGCAGCCCCAGGCGCTGCTGGCCTTCTCCAAGTCCGCCGACCCGTCGCACCGGTTCGCCCTCCCCGAAAACGTGCGCATCGCCATCTGGGTCCGCGACGGCCAGGGCGGCGCCAAGGTGGACCTCACCCAGGAGATCGACCCCAAGCGCTCGTGGTTCGAAGCCATCCTCTGGCGGCTGCCCGAAGAGCGCCCTGAACTCCTCCGGCGAGTCGGCCCCGCGGAGATCAGCGTCAACGCGGCGCCGCGCGAGGTGCTCCGGGCGCTCCGCGAGGGCGGCGACCCGCTGGCCGACAGCATCCTGACCGAACGCTCGCGCGGGCCGATCACCCGCGAGCAGTTCCGGCGCCTCCTCGACACCGCCGGCGTGAGCCCGGAGGAAGCGATCGAACTCCAGCGCCTGGTCACGTTCGAGCCGGTCCTGTACCGGCTGGTGGTCGAGGCCTCCGACGGGGACGATCCCCGCCTGTTCACGGCGCTCTTCGAGTTCGCCCAGAACAAGACCACCATCCACGAGTGGCGGGAACTGTCCGACCCCGCGGTCGCCCGCGAGTACCTCGGAGACGCCGCCACCCTCCTCCTGACCCCCGAAACCCGCGACGCTCTGGCAGAGTCCGAGACGGCAAAGGCCCTGCGGAGCCGATAGAACATCCGGCCCCTTCCGCCGTCCAAACCCCTGCCCAGGATGCCACGACTCCCCCTCCCACAGACCGCCGCCAAGACCTGGAGCCGCGTCGCCATGGCGACAGCGGCGCTGGCGTTCGTTGGGGCCGCGGCGATGTTCGTGCTCCCACCGCCCAAAATCACCGTCAAGGCCGGCGCCGGCGCCCAGATCACGCCGGCGCCCCCCCGAAAGCCCCCGCGCAACCCGGCCGACGGCGTCCGCACCGATTGGCCCGCCCTGCTTACGGTCATCAGCGAACTCAACTCCCCCGAGATGGACGAGTTCCAGCGCCTGCTGGCCGACCGCCGGGCGGCCCGTGAGGCCGCCGCCGCCGCGGCCGCCAACCAGGACCCCGACCAGCCCGCCAAAGGCGGCGGCTTCGCCCCGCCGTGGCGTTTCATCGGGACGATCCGCGAGGGAGGGGAACTCTCGGCGCTGGTCGAGATCGACACGAAACAGCGCTTCCTCCGCGCTGGGCACCGCTCGCGGGACGGGTACGAACTGATCAGTGTGTCGCCCGACCAACTCGTCGTCGCGCAGGGGCGCACGCGCCACACGATCCGGCGCGAGGCGAGCACGCGGGGACAGGCGCTCATCACCGGCGGGGCGTTCCCCTCCTCGCGGACCAACTTCCCCCCAGACCTCAACGACGGCCAGAGCGCGATCGAAGCGTTCCGCCAGCGGCGCGCCGGGGGTGACCCGTGAGCCGCGCCGCTTGTTTCCTCGGCGCCGACCTGTCGGTCATCCGCCTGTTCGCTCCGAGCGGCGACCAGGTGTGGCGTCGTCCCGAGCCGGCCCCGGACGAGGCGGAAGACGCCCTCTGGTGGCGCCGCCAGGCGGGCGCCGGCGCGCAGTGGGTCCAGGAACACCTCGGCGGCGCCACGCTCGACGCCGTCTGCCTCGACGTCGCCGGCGCCTCGTGCGTCTGGATGAGCGCCCCCAGCGCCGACCCCGCCGTCATCGCCGCCGCCATGCGCCAGCCCGATTCCTCCTGGGACGAACTGGGCGTGGTGGGCACGGTGCAGCCCCTGACCGAACCCGCGGCGCCGGCGGCGACGGCGTCCATCCCCTTCCTCTCCCGCAAGGTCGAAGACCTCACCCCAGCACGCCTCGCCGTCGTCGCCACGCCCGACGGCATGGCCCGGCTGTGGTTCGACGCGCTCGCCCGTCGCGGCGTCGAGGCCGGCCCGGCCTGCACGCTCTGGCCCGCCATCCAGCGCGCCTGGGGCGGCGCCGACCCAACCCCCGATGAACTCCCCGCCGTCGTTGTCCACGACGGCGCGCGCCTCGTCTGGACCTTCGGGCGCGGACCGAACCTCGTCGCGGCCGGCAGCGCGGGCCTGCTTCGCAAGCACGCCCCAAGGCCCGAAGGCGACGGCCCCGCGCCCGCGCCGAGCCCTCCGCCCGAGCCGTGGGACTTCGCCTCGGCTTGCGGCCGTCTGACGCTGGACTGGCTGACCTGGGTCGCGCAGATCGGCGCGCCGCCGCGGACCGTGCTGGCCGTCGGCCCCGAGAACGAGCGCCTCGCCCAGGCGCTGCAGCGGGCGTGGCCCGACGCGCAGACGCGCGCCATCCACGAGGCCGACCCCGTCGCTGGCGCGACCGGCGCGCTGATCGCCGAGCGTCCCGGCGCCTCTTCGAGCAGCGACTCCGACCCGCGGCGCACGCTCGTGGCCCTCAGCCGCCGTCGCGGGCGCTCGCACCGCTGGCTCTACACCTGGCTGGGCGCCACGATGGCGCTCCTGGCGGTGGCGATCGGCGCCTACGCCCTGCGCCAGCGCGACCTGGCGGCCGACTTCCGCGCCGAACGCGCGAACCTGACGCTCGAAACGAAGAAGGCCGTGCGTGAAGTCGCGCCGGACCTGGCCGAACGACCGGACCGCGTGATGGCGCTCCGCGCCGAACTGGTCCGCATCCGCCAGGGCCGACCCGAGTTCGCCGAGCCCGTGCCCGCCAAGCCCATCCTCGAAGAGTTCATCCGCCTCGCCGGCGTCATCGCGGAGATGGGCGCCGTCGGCGTGCAGCCCGAGGAGTTCGTCCTCTTCGAACGCATGCCCTCCGCCCGCGTCCGCGTGCCCGATTACGCCACCGGCGACGACCTCCGCGCACGGCTCAACGCGGCGCCGGGCGCCATCCGCTGGAAAGTGGACCTGGTCGGCCCCCTCGGCGCCGAAGGGTTCCGCTACCAACTCCAGGGCGAATGGACGGAGGCCCCCCGATGACGATCGCCCCCCGCGACCGTGAGCCCATGCTCGCCGCGCTCGCCGGCGCCGCCGAACGCGCCAACCGCCCCACCGCCGTCGTCGTCTTCTGCGCCGCGCTGCTGGCCCTCGCCCTGCTCTTCGCGAGCATCTCCCGCGCCGGCGCCTCCGAGGCCCGCCGCGCGTACGAGAACGAGGCCTCGCAACTGGCCGCAGCGCAGGCGGTCGGCGCCGAGATCAAGCGCACCAAGCCCGAGCGTAAGGCGTCGGTCAAGGCGCCGGGCAT
>JACVCK010000242.1 GCA_016742055.1 Phycisphaerales bacterium | reverse complement strand
GTCTACAACGGCGTGGAACTCGAGAGCGTGCAGCCCGAGACGGGCGTGGGGATCGAGGCGAAGGACAAGATCGTGCTCTTCCTGGGGCGGATCACCATGCAGAAGGGGCCGGAGTACTTCATCCAGGCGGCCAAGCGCGTGCTGGAGAAGATGGACAACGTGAAATTCGTCGTCGCCGGCTCGGGCGACATGGCGACAAGGATGATCGAGTACGCGGCGTCGCTGGGCATCGGGCACAAGGTGCTGTTCACGGGCTTCCTGCGCGGGCGGGACGTGCAGCGGATCTTCGAGATGGCCGACCTGTACGTCATGCCCAGCGTGAGCGAGCCCTTCGGCATCGCGCCGCTGGAGGCGATGAGCCACGGCACGCCGGTGATCATCAGCAAGCAGTCGGGCGTCTCCGAGGTGCTGACGCACGCGCTGAAGGTGGACTTCTGGGACATTGACGACATGGCGAACAAGATCATCGCCGTGCTGCGCCACCCGCCCCTGGGCGCGACGCTTCAGGAGCACGGGGCGCTGGAGGTCCGCCGGCTGACCTGGGACGGCGCCGCGACGAAGGTGACGCAGGTGTACGAGGACGCCCGCCGGGCGATGGCGCATGTCTGAGGGCGCGCCGGCGGGCGCGCTGACCGTCGAGGACCTGGGCCGCATGGCGTACGGGCCCGCGTTCGAGCGTCAGCGCGACGCCCACGAGCGCATCCTCCGCGCCCGAGAGTCCGGCGGCCCGCTGACCGGGATCGTCCTTCTCGTTGAGCACGACCCGCCGGTCATCACTCTCACGCGCAGAGCCGCGCCCAACCTCATCGCCACGCGCGAGCATCTTGCCCGGCTGGGCGTTGATCTTGCCGAAACCGATCGGGGAGGCGACATCACCTATCACGGCCCCGGTCAACTGGTCGTCTACCCGATTTTCGACCTGCAGCGCCTGGGCTGGAACCTGCACCGGCACATGCGCGAACTCGAGCAGGTCGTCATCGACGCCTGCGCCCACTGGGGCGTCGAAGCGCGGCGCGACCCCGGCGCCACCGGCGTCTGGGTGGGCGAACAGCCGCCGGCCAAGGTCTGCGCCCTGGGCGTCCGCGTCCGGCGCTGGGTGTCGATGCACGGGCTGGCGCTGAACGTGACGACGAACCTCGCGCACTTCGACCTGATCGTGCCGTGCGGCCTGGCGGGACGGCCCGTCACCAGTCTGGAGCGGCTTCTGGGCGCGCGCTGCCCCTCGATGAGCGAAGCGAAGGAGCGGCTCGCCGCCGGGCTCCAGCGCGCCACGGGGCTTGAGCGGTGGGTCAGTTCAGTTTGAGGTCCGCCAGGACGTCCTCGGTGATGTCGGCGTCCTTGGGCGACTTGACCACGGGCCGGGCGAGCATCGTGCGCACCGCGCCGGCGACGTCCGGCGCCTCGATGGGCTTGGTCGGGTCGCGCGAGGCGATCAGGTAGTCGTACCCCAGGTCGCCGGCGATGTCCTCGGCCGAAGCGCGGGCGATCTCGTACGCCTCGGAGATCTGCGACACCGTCATCTTCTCGAGTTCCGCGCCCTCGCGCTGGAACGCCTGCTGGTACTCGGCCTGCATGCGCTGCAGGTCGCGGATCAGGTCGGGGAAGGTTGGGTCGTCCTGCGGCGTGTTGCGGGCCTTGGCCTCCGCCGCCATCGCCGCCTCGCGGAAGGGGCGCATTTTCTCTTCGGCCGCGAGTTGCGCTTCCTCGCGCGCGGGGCGGTAGCGGTCGCTCTCCATCAGTTTCTCGACGACGGACACCAGGTCGCACACCGCGATCGGTCGATCGGCGTTTTTGCCCGCGTCCCCGTCCTGCGCCAGCGCGTCGCCCTGCGCAAGCCGACCTCCGGCGGCGATCACGACGGCGAGTGCGAGGGCGGCGTAGATGAAGAACCGTTCGGTCGGGCGCATGTGCGGATGACTCCAGGCGGAAGGAACGCCCGCCGGCGATCGGAGGGCCGAGGAAACACTAGGTGGACGCCGACCCCCGAGCGAGGTTCAGGGCCTCACGCCGGTCAGCCACAGCGCCGCCCCCGCGCCGCCGAGAACGAGGACCGCGATCCCGAGCGCGAGCAGCCACGTGCGGCGCCCTTTCCGCTCCGAGGCGTGGGCTGTCGGCACGCTGGGCGCGGGCCCCGGCGTGAGCGGGGAGGGGGTCTTGGGACGCTGTGCGGCCGTCGGCTGGCCCGGGCGACGGCCCTTTTTGGTCGGGATGTGGATCAGCGCGCCGCACTTGTCGCAGCGGGCGACGGATCCCCGGAAGCCGGAATCGACCTCGAGCCGCACGCCGCAGTTGGGACAGGCGAACCGGACCATGAAACCTCACGGGGTGGGAGGGACCCAGAGGTAGTAGAAGCCCGCGCCGCTCGCCGCCAGCCCGTGCGCGAGGTTGATCTGCATGAGGTTGACCGTCGATCCGCCGGAGGCGGCGTCGGGGTTCTCCGCGAGCGCGTAGGGCGAGCGGGGCGCGCGCCCTTGGTTGTGGAACTTGACGAGGCGCGCGGTGTTGAGTTTCGCCAGGCGCTTGGCCGCCTCGAAGGCGTCGCGCAGGTCGCCGGTTTCGTCCGCCAGGCCGATCCGCGCCGCCTCCGCGCCCGTCACAACGCGCCCGTCGGTGGCGGCGTCGAGGTCCTCTGCGCTCAAGCCCGGCCGGCGGGACGCGACCAGTCCGCGGAACTGCGCGTAGAAGTCGTCCACGATGCCCTGGAGGATCGCGTAGTGGCGGT
>JACVCK010000036.1 GCA_016742055.1 Phycisphaerales bacterium | reverse complement strand
CCCTACCGCGGGCCGGGGGCCGGCCCCCTCCCCGACGCCTCCCCCCCAGGGGCCCCGCCCTCCCCCAGCGCGCAGGCCCGCGGGGCGCCCCCGGGAACCCCCCCCGGAACCCCCCCCGCCCCCACCACGACCTCCGGGCCGCGCCCCCGCGCCGGCGTCGCGAAGACCCTCCGCGCCCTGCTCGCCCATCCCAACATCGCCTCCAAGCGCTGGATCGTCCGCCAGTACGACCACGAAGTGCAGGGCAACACCGTCCTCAAGCCCCTCGTCGGACCCGCCGGCGACGGACCCGGCGACGCCTCCGTCATCCAGCCCGTCCCCGGCTCTTCGCGCGCTCTGGCCATCGGCTGCGGCCTCGCGATTGGCGTCGGCGACCGCGCCGTCGGCGGCGACGCTTACCTCATGGCCCTCGCCGCGATCGACGAAGCCGTCCGCAACCTCGTCTGCGCCGGCGCCGATCCCCATCGCATCGCCATCCTCGACAACTTCTGCTGGCCCTCCTGCAAGAAGCCGGAGAACCTCGCCTCCCTCGTCCGCGCCGCGGAGGGCTGCTACGACGGCGCCAAGGCCTACCGCACGCCCTTCGTCAGCGGCAAGGACTCCCTCAACAATCAGTTCACCACGGAGGACGGGCGCACCATTGAGATCCCGCCCACCCTCCTCATCACCGGCATGGGCCTGGTGCAGGACGTGGCGCGCTGCGTCACCAGCGACGCCAAGCGCCCCGGCAGCGCGCTGGCCGTCGTCGGCGCCACATCCCACGAACTCGGCGGCTCGCACCTCCAGCGCCTGCACTCCGACATCGCCTCGCCCGTGCCCCGAACCGACCTCACGCTCGGCCCGCGCCTGGCGCGCGCCGTCGCCGCGCTCATCGCCGACGGGCTCGTCCTCAGCGCCCACGACGTCTCCGACGGGGGGCTGCTCGTCGCCGTCGCCGAGATGCTCATCGGCGCCTGCGCCGAGGGCGACGAAGGCGCGACGCTCGGCGCCGCGATCGACCTCGCGCCCGCGCCCCTGGCCGGCGGCGCCACCGCCGACGACCTCGCCACCGCATTCTCCGAGTCCCCGTCGCGCTACATCCTCGAGATCGCTCCGGAACACCTTGAGGAGGTCCACCGCCGGCTCGTCGGCCTGCCCTTCGGCGTGCTGGGCCGGACCAACGACTCCGGGCGTCTCGAGGTCAAGAGCGCGGGCGTGGACCTGGCCGTCTCCGACCTGCGCGACGACTTCACCCGCCCGCTGGACTGGTGATCTCCGGCGCTGTTCAAGCCACCCGGACCACGCGCGCGAACTCGCGCAGGCGCCCGTCCACCTCGTCCTTGGTGAGGGTGGCGAGCCGGTTGAGCGAGAAGTCCTCGATCGTGAACGACGCGATCACCGTGCCGTAGGCCAGCGCCTCTTGGATGGCGCCCATGTGCGACACGTCCGAGACCTTCGAGCCCGGCGGGTGCTTGGCGGCGATGTGCCCCATCATGCCGCCGGCGAAGGAGTCGCCCGCGCCGGTGGGGTCGATCACGCGCTCGGTGGGGTAGCCCGGCAGCGCCGCGATCCCCTCGCGATGCACGAGGATGCAGCCGTGCTCGCCCTTCTTGATGATCGCGAACGCCGGCCCGTGGTCGAGGATGTGCTTGCCCGCCGTGATGGCGTTGCGCTTGCCGGTGAGTTGCGTGGCCTCCTGATCGTTCAGCACGAGCCCGTCGATGTCGCGCATCAGCGACAGCAACTCCGGCTTGGCCGTGTCGATCCAGAGGTCCATCGTGTCCGCCACGGCCAACTTGTGCTCGGGAAAGTGCGTCAGCAGGTCGCGCTGCACCGCCGGGTGGGTGTTCGCCAGGAACACGAACCGCGAATCGCGGTACACCTCCGGCGGCGCCGGCGGCTTCTCGCCCACCACGCCCAGGTGCGTGTACAGCGTCTCCCGCACGTTCATATCCTGCGAGTACCGCCCGCCCCAGGCGAACGTCTTGCTCGCCCGGCGCAGTTCCAGACCCTCCACGCACACGTTCGGGAACCTCGAAAACGTCTGCCGGTGAGAGTCGTCGAAGTCCCCGCCCACCGCCGCCACGATCCGCACCGGCGTGAAGAACGACGCCGCCGCCGCGAAGTACGTGCAGGAGCCCCCCAGCACCGCGTTCGCCGTGCCGTGGGGGGTCTCAACCGTGTCGATGCCGATGGTTCCGGTGACAATCAGGGGCATGCCGGAAGAATAGCCGCAACCGCCCGAAACCGCGGGACCGAGATTTCCGGATAATCCCCGGCCATGGCCAGGTCCCACGCATGCCCGTCCTGCGGCGCCGAGACCGCGGGCGCGCGCGCCGCCCTCGACCCCGACCTGCGCCTCATGATCGCCCGCTGCCCGCGCTGCCGGGCGCCCTTTCTCCGCAGCAAAGACCCCCTCGCACGCGCCGTCCGGAACACCGCCCGCGTCGTGCGCTCCATCCTCCTCTTCGCCGTCCGCGCCATGGCCATCGTCGGCGCGCTCGCGTGGACCTTTGGCCTCAGCCACTACGTCGCCCAACAGGTCTTCGTCACCCGCTTCGGAGACTGGCGCCCATGGCGCGGCCTCGGCGTTCTGCTCGAGCCCGGCGACTCCGGGCGAGGGCTCCTCGCCGCCATGGCCATCGCCGCGCTCGTCGCCGGCGTCGTCGTGCGGATCGTCTGGGGGCACCTCTCGGCGCTCGCGGCGGGCGCCGCGTTTATCAGCGCGCTGGGGATCGCCTTCTCCATCGACGTGATCGTCGCTCTCCTCGAAGCATGGCTCCACTGGACCGACCGCCTCGCGTGGATCTACACCGGGCCGACCGGCGCCGAATGGCTCTCCCGCTGGGCCGCCGCGGCGCTGGGCGCTCCGGGCTTCATCCTGGGATGGTTTGTCGGCGGCGCGGGTCGCGCCGCGCTGGACTGGGACGTTCGACGGCGCTGGCGCCGCACGTACACACGCGCCAAGAGACGGGCCCGCACATGACCGACCGCAAAGCAACCGCCGCCAACCCCGCCCGCACCGCCGACGGCGAATGGGTCTCCACCATCGCCGGCGACCGCGTCTGCGCGCGCTGCGGCTTCAACCTCCTGGGCCAGCCCATCATCCGCGAGGAGAAGTACGGCCTCTTCGTCGCGCGCTGCCCCGAGTGCGCCGCCGTCGCGTCGCTGCAGGAATACCCCACCATGGGCCGATGGGCGCGCCGCCTGGGCGCGCTGTGCATCGCCCTCTGGGCCCTCGCCATGCTCGCCGGGTCCTTCGCCTTCGGCGGAGTCCTCACCGGGTTCACCATGCTCGTCGTGCAGGCCGGCGCAGGGCCCTTCGCCGAAGTCATCCAGGAAGGCCACCGCCTCTGGCTCATCGAGCAGCGCGGCGCCACCAGCCAGAACGTCTACTACTCCACCGCCGTCAGCGAGGCCTGGTGGCTCCAGCAGGACCACGCCGCCATGCTCGCCAAGGCCGGCGGCGCCTCCCGCGCCTTCCTCGCCGCCTCCGGCGCGGCGCCCGCCGTCGCCATCCCCGGGTTCATCTTCGGAGTCGTCATCTCCGTCGCCGCCATGCACCGGCGCGGATGGCGCATGGCGCTCCTGACCGGCGTGCCCATCGCCATCGCCGCGGCGTTCCTTTCGATCATCGCCTCGCCCGCCGGTTCATCCCCCGGCTCGCGCTGGGCCACCGACATCGCCATCGACACGCTCGAGACGCGCCTCATGCCCGCCGCGCTCGCCCTCGCATGGCTCGCCATGATCATCGGCGCCCTCGTCGGACGCCCCATCGTCCGATGGCTCGTCCGCCTCATGCTCCCGCCGCGCCTCGTCACGCCGCTGGGCTCGCTCTGGGTGTGCGACGGCCTGGCCCCGCCCCGCCCCGACGGCGCGCGTCGCCCGCCCTCAGCGTGACCCGCCGCTCTCGCGCCGGCGCAACTCCTCGATCTGCTTGAGCAGTTCCAGCACCTCGGGATTGGGCTCGCCGATCGCTGGCTTGTCCGCCGGCTCTCCCGGCTTGCGGCTCGTCGCCGGCGCGGTGCGGACCGAGTTGATCGGAGCGCCCGCCGCGGCCCGCTTCTTCAGCGCCTCCACCTCCTGCGCCGAGAGTTCCCGCCCATCCGGCGAGAAGACCACGATTTCCCCCGGCTGCACCGGTCGGCCGCTTTGCGCCGGCGGCTCCGTCGCCCGTGCGGTCGAGGGCAGGCCGAGCCCGCGCCCGGCCATGATCAGATCGAACCGCTCCATCAGCGACGGGAACTGCCAAGCCGTCATGCAGAGCGACCCGAGCACGAGCGATGTGCGGATGAGCGTGCGCTTTCGCATGGCTCCGGCGGTATCGGTCATTCGGCGCCCACTCAACCGCGGGGGTCGCCCCGGACGGAGACTTCGGCGCCTGCCGCGCCGGTTGTGACGACGGCGCTGGACGTGCGGGCAGGGCGTCAAGCAGAGGGTTCGCAGTGTTGCTCTGTTAGCGCTCCGTTCGTTGTTGACACTGAAGGGGGGGGGGGGGTAAACTCCGATGAATCAAAGTGCTCCGTGTTCAATCGGGCATCTAAGCAAAGGGCTTTGACATGTGGAACCAGCTCGCTCGCGTTGCGGTCATGAGCGTTCTTTCGGGTCTGCTGTCGGCTCCGGCATCGGGGCAGGCGTGCTCGTTCGGGTGTAAACATTGTCTCTTTCCGCCATACGAGACGGACCCGGTCAACGGCCCTTGTCCGACGGGAAGCCAGTGCTGTACTTTCTGCACGTGCGGCAACTATCCCGGATCCGGCTACACGATTGCCTTGTGCTGCGCGGGCAGCCAGGGATGCTCGTCGTCGCCTGTGACTGACTGGGGGCTTGTCTGCGTGTGTTGCAGCTATTCTTCCACCAGTTATAGTTGCGAGACGCCATACGAATGTGCGGTCGAGTACTGAATCAGTCCCGCGTTTGAGAACTTGGCGAACACAGGAGGCGGACCATGATGACGTTGTTGAGCAGCGCAACGCTGGCCGGAATGTGCACGCTGGCGAGCCTCGCGGGCGCCCCGACGCAGGCCGATCCTCCGCTGACCCCGGGCGAGGTGCACGCGCAGGCGGAGTCGTGGGTCGCGGCGAGCGGCGCCGAACTCGAGGCCTTCATTCAGCAGGTGCGCGCGCAGGCGCTCGCCGACGCCACCGCGCTCGCCCTTCCCGCGGCGGAACAACTCGCCGACGCGGCGGCCGCCGACTGGCACGCACGGCTCTCGTGCGATGTCTCCATCGCGGTCGCCTACTGGGCCACCCACGGCGTCGCACCGCACGCCGGCGCCGTGAACAAGATCCACTCGGACCACCGCGGCACGGCCTACGAAGGCGCCGACGCCGCCGCGACCTTCAGCAACGTCTGGCGAAAGCCGAGCGACGAAGGCAGGGCCTTCATCGCCGTCGACGCCGGGCACATCGGCCTCACCGTCGGCCGCTCGCCTTCACTGCCGGAGGGCTGGTGGTGGGGGCCGGAAGCCGGCGCCACCATCGGTCGATCGACGATCTTCGTGGACCACCACATGATCGGGCACGAGTATCTGCGGTCGGTGGGTGAGGCCTGGCCGGCGGACACTCACGAAGTCGCCGGCGTCTGGGTCGTCGCGATGTCGCCCGAAGGTCGGCGCTACGCGATGAAACGCACATATTACTATTGCGACCCGCTCGGCGTCTGGCTGCCGCGGGGTACGGCGTCGTCCGCGGAGACGCGCGGGCCGATGCTCAGCATTCAGAATTGAACGGCGCCTCGCGCTCGGCGGCCCTCACCCCTCCATCAGCGCCGCGCGCTGCTCGGCGAGCGTCTGGCGCATGAACTTCTCGAACGCGCCCAGCGCCTCGGGGGACTCGGGGTCGGCGTCGGCGGGGGGGGCGAGTTGGGTGTAGGTCCCGTCGGGATTCAGCGCCCAGGCGTCGCGCTGGTCGGCGAGCAGGACGTCGATGATGCCCTTGAGTTTCCGGCGCGCGTTGCGGTCGCGGATGGGCGTGATCGCCTCCACGCGGAAGTCGAGGTTGCGGTGCATCCAGTCGGAGGACCCGATGAACCAGTCGCCGTCGAGGGGGTCGGGCTGGCCGGCGCCGAAGTAGTACACGCGTGAGTGCTCGAGGAAGCGCCCGATCGTGGAGCGCACGCGGATGTTCTCGCTCATGCCCGCAACGCCCGGGCGCAGGCAGCAGAACCCGCGGACCATCAGATCGATCTGCACGCCGGCGTTCGACGCCTCGTACAACTTCTCGACCATGCCCTCGTCCTCCAGGGCGTTCATCTTGGCGATGATCCGCCCGGGCTGGCCCGACCTGGCGATCGCGATCTCACGGTCCACCATCTCCACGAACTGCTGACGCATCGCCACCGGCGCCACCAGCAGCCGCTGGTAGTCGCGCTTCCGCGAGCGGCCCGTCAGGTAGTTGAACAATTCCACGATGTCCGACGTGATCCGCGGGTCGCACGTGAGCAGCCCCAGGTCCGTGTACAGCATCGCCGTCTGCGAGTTGTAGTTCCCCGTGCCGATGTGCCCGTAGCAGCGCAGGCCGCCCGGCGCGTCCGGCTCGCGGCGCACCACCAGCGCGATCTTCGCGTGCGTCTTGAGGCCCACCACGCCGTACGCCACGTGCACGCCCGCCTTCTCCAGCGTCTGCGCCCGCGTGACGTTCGCCATCTCCTCGAACCGCGCCCGCAACTCCACCAGGCACGCCGTCTGCTTGCCCGATTCGGCCGCGCGGATCATCGACGTGATGAACGGCGAGTCCGCCGACGTGCGGTAGATCGTCTGCTTGATCGCCACCACCTTCGGATCGCGCGACGCCGCCTTGATGAACCGCTCCACCGACTCGGCGAACGAGTCGTACGGATGGTGCACCAGGATGTCCCCCTTGCGGATCTCCGTGAAGATGTCCGTGTCCTCGTCCGCCAGGCGAGGCGGCGCGATCGGCGTCCACGGCGCGAACCGCAGACGGGGAATCTCCAGCGACGCGATGTCAAAGAGGTCCCCGTACTCCAGCAGACCCGAACGCTGGTACACGTCCTGAGGGCCCAGTTCCAGTTCCTCCAGCACGAAGTCCAGCAGCCGCCGAGGCGCCTTCGGACCCACCTCCAGACGCACCGGCGCCGCGAAGCGCCGCTGCTTCATCGCCGCCTCCACCGTCTCCAGAAGGTCGTCCGCGTCCTCGTCCGCCGTCACCTCCGCGTCGCGCGTCACCCGGAACGGCATCACGCTCTGGATCGTCATCCCCGGGAACAGATCGTCGAGGTTGTTGCGGATCACGCCCTCGAGGTTCACCACGCGCAGCGACTGGCCCGTCCGCGGCGCCGAGAGCGGCGCGCCCGGCTCGTCCACCCGCACCCAGCGCGGACGCAACTCGGGGATCTTCACCCGCGCGAACAGCCGCTCGTCCCGGTCCGGGTGCGCCAGCATCACCCCCAGCGACTCGCTCAGGTTCGAGATGAACGGGAACCGGTGCCCCGGGTCCACCGCCAGCGGCGTGAGGATCGGGAACACGCTCTCGTGGTGCCAGCGGTCCACCCGCTCGCGCTCCGGCGCGCTCAGCGCGCCGTAGTCCACCAGTTCGATCCCCTCCTGCGCCAAGGCCGGCAGCACGACCTGCTCGTAGCACTGCGCCTGCTCGGTCTGCAGTTCCACCACCGTCCGGCGCACCGCCTCGAGTTGCTCCGCCGGCGACAGCCCCGCCGAACTCCGCAGCAGGCCCCGCGTCGCCACCAGGCGCTTGAGAAGCCCCACCCGCTTCATGAAGAACTCATCGAGATTCGACGAGAAGATCGCCAGGAACTTCACACGCACCAGGAGCGGCGTCCGCTCGTCCGTCGCCAGACGCAGCACCCGCCGGTTGAACTCCAGCCACGACAGGTCGCGGTTGAACGAACGCGCGCCCGCATCCGCAGGCGCGCCCGCCGCCTCCACAGGCAGGGACGCTTCGGAAGTGCTCGGCGCAACGGGTTTGGCGGGAACGGCGCTCATGGGGGTTGTGCTCAGGTCGTCCGCGGGTCGTGCCGCCCGCGGCCGCTGGTTTATCGGTCGCCCGGGCGGCTTGGGTTATACGTCGCCACACATCCCGGGGCCTCCGTCAGCCGCACCGAAACCAGCCGAATCCCCGGCGCCCCGCCCAGCGAGGACAGAACGGAATCCAACCGCTCCCCGATATGGCGCGCGATCAACTCCGCCGTCGGGTTCACCCGGTCGAACGGTGGGACGTCGTGCAGGTTCTGGTTGCTCAAGGGGCGCAGGATCTCCGCCAGCGCCCGCTGCAGCGCGTGAAAATCGCACACCAGGCCGTCCCCGTCCAGTTCCGGCGACGACAGCGTCGCCCAAACGCGGAAGTTGTGCCCGTGCAGGGGCTCACGCCGGCCCCGGAACAGCAGCGCGTGGGCCGCGCAGAACTCGTTCTCGACCGTCACCTCGTACATCGTTCCCGATGATAGGGGCCCCGCGCAAAGATTCGGCAAAGCCCGACGCGCAGACCCTGCGCCGCCCCTTCCGAAACGTCCGGAAAGGCCTCAATCCGCGCCCCGAGAACGCCGATGCTCCCGCCGGAGGCCCCCCCACATGGCCGAAGCCCTCGATATCCGAAGTCTCCAGGCCGGACAGCGCCTGACGAGGTCGCTCTACACGAAGCACGGCGCCAAACTCGCGCCCCGCGGCGGCGCGCTCTCCGACTCGCAACTCGCGCGCCTGCGCGAGCAGCGCACGCAGATCTACGTCGGCTTCCCCATCGGAGCCCGGCGCGCTCAGCGCGCCGACGAGCCGATCACCGCCGATCAGGCGCCGACCATCGAAGCCCGCATCCTCGCGCGCATCGAGACCGGCGGCGTCGTCGTCGAAGCCAGCGCCGCGCGGCGCAAATCCCTCCGCGAAGCCGAACGCGTCGCCGGCCAGCGCGCCGCGCGCTGGGAGGCGATGCCGCTGCGCGTCGGCAAAGGCGCGGACCCCGTCGTCGCGCCCGCCGCCATCCGCAACGCCCACGCCGCGCCCTGGCCCGCGTCGATCCCCTCCCCAGCGCGCTGGCGCGCCGCCGCCGTCGATCGCTGTCGCGCCATGCTCGCCGCCCTCGCCAACGGCCAGGAACTCCCCCTCGCCGAGCCCATGACCCTGCTCGACGAACTCGTCGCGCTCCTGCGCGCCGCGCCAGGGCGCTTCCCGGCGCTCGCCCTGCGCCGCGAGAGTGATCAGGATTACCTGCCCGGCCATTCCTTCTCGTGCGCCGTGGTCGCCATGGCCCTGGGCGCTCGGCTCGGCTGGGACGAGAGCGACGTCCGCATCGCCGGATTCGCCGCCCTCTTCGCCGACGCCGGCATGAGCGCCCTCTCCCCGCGCCTCCGCCTCGAAGACGAACTCCTCGACGAGATCACCCTCAACCGCGTCCGAAGGCACCCGGCCCTCAGCGTCGCCATGCTCGACGTCGTCCGCGCTGCTCCGGCCGCGGCGCTCCGCGCCATCCTCCAGCACCACGAGCGCGACGACGGCTCGGGCTATCCCTTCGGCCTGCGCTCGCGCGCCATCGCCGACCACGCCAAGGCCGTCGCCCTCGCCGACGCCTTCTGCGCCGCCGCTTCCGACCGGCCCTACCGCGCCCTCGTCAAGCGCCCCCACGACGCCATGGCCGAGATCATCCGTCACGCCGCCGAGGGCCGCTTCGACCGCGACGGCGCCCGCGCCCTCGCCTCCGCCGTCGGCCTCTTCCCCGTCGGCAGCCACGTCCGGCTCTCCGACGGACGACGCGCCGTGGTCGAAGCCGCCAACCTCGAACGCACCGAACGCCCGCTCGTCCGCGTCGTGCCCGCCTCGCCGCGCATCGCCACGCCCCACGAAACCATCGACCTCGCCGAAATCCCCGAATGGGAACTCGCCGTCGTCGCGCCCGCCGATACGCCCTGGACGCACGCCCGGGCCGCCTGAACCCCGCGATCCGCGGCTATCCTCTGGGCTCATGCACACCCGCTTCCTGAACGGCGCGGCGCCGGAACCGGCCGCCCTCATGCTCTCGGTCAGCGGCTGCCGCGGCGTCGTCGGCCAGACCATGACGCCCGCCGTCGCCGCGCAGTTCGCCCGCGCCTTCGGCGATTGGCTCCGCGAGCGCACCGCCATCGCCCGCCCCACCGTGGTCATCGGGCGGGACGGGCGCGCCGGCGGACTCCCACTCCGAGACGCCGCCGCCGGCGCGCTGGCCGATCTGGGTTTCCGCGTGATCGATGTCGGCGTCGCCACGACGCCCACCGTCGCCGTGATGGTCGAACACCGCGCCGCCGAGGGAGGGCTCGTCCTGACGGCCAGCCACAACCCCGGCGAGTGGAACGGGCTCAAGGCCCTCGCGCTCAGCGACGGCCCCGCGGGCCGCTGCCGCGCCCCCGCCGCCGAAGACGCCCAGCGCATCATCGACCGCTTCCGCGCCGGCGACGCGCCCGCGCGGCGCGATGGCGGCGCGATCGAGGAAGACGCCTCTTCCGCCGAGGTCCACGTCGAGCGCGTGCTCCGCGCGGTGGAGGCCATCGCCCCCGTCGAGAAGATCCGCGCCCAGAAGTTCCGCGTCGTCGTGGACTCTGTCAACGCCTCCGGCGCCGCGGGAGCGCGGCTGCTGCTCGAGCGCCTCGGCTGCAAACTGACCCACCTGCACGCCGACGGCTCGGGCGTGTTCCCGCACCCGCCCGAGCCCACGCGCGAGCACCTGGGCGAACTCTGCGCCCGCGTGGCCCGGGAGCGCGCCGACGTGGGCTTCGCGCAGGACCCCGACGCCGACCGCGTCGCCGTCATCGACGAGCACGGGCGCTACATCGGCGAGGAGTACACGCTCGCCTTCGCCGCCATGGCCGTCCTGCCCGGCACGCACGGCGCGACCGTCGCCGCCAACCTCTCCACCAGCCGCATGATCGACGACATCGCCCCGCAGTTCGGCGGGCGCGTCCTCCGCACGGCGGTGGGGGAGGCCAACGTCGCCGGCGCCATGCTCGAGGCCCGCTGCCCGATCGGCGGCGAGGGCAACGGCGGGGTCATCTGGCCCGCCGTGGCGCTCATCCGCGACTCGCTCTCGGCGATGGCGCTCACGCTCGCGGCGCTCACGCGCGACGGCGTCAGCGTGTCCTCGCTGGCCGCCCGCGTCCCCGGATACATCATCGAGAAACGCAAGGCCCCCGTCCGCGAAGGCCTCGCCCGGCGCGCCGGCGAGGCCATCGCCGCACGGTTCGCCGACGCCGCGATCGACCGCCAGGACGGCGTCCGCGTGGACTTCGCCCCCGGCAGCCGCTTCGGCGGCGCCGATGGCGCGTGGCTGCACGTCCGCGCCAGCAACACCGAGCCCATCATGCGCCTGATCGCCGAAGCCGGCGACGCCGACCTCGCCCGTGCCCTGCTCGACGAGGCCGAGGGCGTGATCGCCCGGTTCTAAGCGCTCTCTGCCCCCGAAGCCGCTACGGCAGCCGCGCCGCCGTCACGTCCTCCACCTCGCCCGAACGCACCGCGTTCTGCAGCGCCGCACGGTCGTCGCCGTCCACATCGCCGTCGCAGTCCACATCCAGCGGCGACAACTCGAACGCGTACAGGTCGTCCGCGTCCAGATCGCCGTCGCCGTCCACGTCGAGGTTGCCCTGCAGGACCACCACCCGCGCGAGCGGATCGCCGATGGGCGTGGTCTGCCACGACAGCCCGGGCGTCGCGGAGTACGCCGCCTCCGCGAACGTCATCCCGTTCACCAGCAGGTTCCGCGACAGATGCTGCACGTCCGGGATCGCGAACGTGAACGGCTCGCGCACGTGCCCGATCGTGAACGTCCCGCCCGCGGCGATGAAGTCCAGAACCTGCGCCTGGCCCTGACGCGGCTGGCCGTCGTGAATGCTCGCGCCGTTGAACGACTCGTACGACACGAACATCGCCCCCGGCGCGTACAGGTAGTCCCAGACGTACGAGCCGTCGCCCGGCGGATCGTCGCCGCAGCCCTGCAGGTCGTGGTTCTCGCCGTACGTCCCGAACACCGCCAGGGGTCGGCCGTCGGGCAGGTCCGCGAACGACACCCACGCGGTGGTCTGATCGTGCGTGACGGAAAAGCCCGCCGATTCGAGCGTCTGGCGCGTCAGCCCGAAGTCGTCCGCGCCCGGGAAGAGCGAGGTGAAGCCGTCGTCGTCGAGTTGATCCGCGCAGCCGTATTCATCGAGCAGAACCTGAACACCGCAGACGTCCACCGCCGGCGCCGCCGAGCGCTGCAGCAGCGCCGCGACGTTCTCGACCGCCGTCGCGCCCGCGCTCGGCGCCGCGTCGAGCCGCACCACCAGGTACAGATCGCCGGGCGTCAGGCCGTTGATCCGCCAGGCGCCCTGGGCGAAGTACTGGAACGGGCGCGCCGTCGTGATCGACGCCCGCGAATAGCCGTCGATCGGCGCGCTCAGCGCGTGGTACGGGTTGTCCACGATGCCGCTGTAGCGGAACGGCAGGTTCGAGGCGCCCGGCGCCTCCAGGTCCTGATGCGCCAGCGTCAACTCCGACTCCAGCGACGCCCAGGAACTGGCCGCGTCGAACTCCGCCGTGCCGTTGATCCGCGCCGGCAGCCCGCGCGTCGTCACGATGCAGATCACCCGCTGCGACAGCGGGACGCCCGCGCCGTCCGTGCCCGCCAGGTACGCCAGCAGGGGCGCCCGCACGCGGTTGAGGTAGTTGTTCCGCGTGAACGACGTCCCCGGCTGCACGTTCGCGTCGTTGAGGTCCAACTCCAGCGTCACGCCCGGGTGCGCCGCGCGGTACAAGTTCCGCACCGCCAGCGAGTCGGCGTTCTGGGAGTTGTAGAGGATCATCACGCGGTCCGGCGTCAGGCCCGAGGGCCCGTCCCCCCCCCACGCGCCGCCGCAGAACCACGACAAGCCCGCGAGGGCGCCCGCCATCGCCGCTTGTGCCCACCTTGCGCTCATGACGGCGGCCTCCGCTCCCGCGCCGGTACGCCCGGCCACGCCTCGCTCCCACGAGTGTACGACCCGCCCCCCGCTCCGGGTGCGTCTCCTCCCATCAACCGCGGCGCTTTCCCGCCCCCGTGCGTAGTCTGGTCGGGATGGGCATCCTCGCCGACGACGGCTCCGGCAACCTGCTCATCCGCGTCAAAGCCGTCCCCGGCGCCCGACGCGACGAGATCGCCGGCCCGCTCGGCGGCCGGCTCAAGGTCCGAATCGCCGCGCCGCCCGAAGACGGAAAAGCCAACCGCGCCGTCTGCGCGCTCATCGCCCACGCCCTGGGCATCCGCGCGCGCGACGTCGAGATCGCCGCCGGACCGGCCAGCGCCGAGAAGACCGTCCTCGCCCGCGGCGTCCGCGCCGACGCCGCCCGCGCCGCGCTCGGCCTCGCGCCGCCCTCCGCCTAGAAAACGACCCCGGGCGGAGAGGGGACTGGCCGCGCCGGGGCCGGGAGTCGAAGCCGATCGGATGGAGTCAGCGCCGCCGCCGCACGCCCGCCAAGGCCATCGCCCCCGCCATGGCGAGCGCCGCGCCCGGACCCGGCACGACGGTGATGCGCAGGTCGTTGAAGTTCAGAATCAGCGGCTGAGTCGGGCCGTCCGCCACGAAGAACTGCACCTGCGTCAGCCCCTCGCCCGCGTACGCGCCCACCGCGCCGAGGATGTCGGCGGAATCGAGGACGGAGCCGTCGTACCGGGCGTCCAGAACCGCGCGGAACTGCCCGAGCGAGCCGGCGATGTTCAGCGGCGCCCCGTTGGCGGTGGTCGTGGACGTTCCTACAAAGAAGCCGTCCGCTCCGGGCGCTCCCGGCGCGCCGTTCCGCACGACGAAGTACGTCTCCACTCCCAGGGGCATCGGGCTCTGCATCGCCAGCGTCTGCGCGCCAAGCATCAGCGACAACGACTGCACGCGGTACGCGCGCGTCGTCCCGCCCGGGCCCTCCACAAAGTCCGACGCGTCAAGCGTCATCGTCAGCCGCGCCGCGTCGCCGGGCGCCACCAGGCCCAGCGGAGGATCGAACACGGCGTTGGACGCCACGGTCCCCGTGGCCTCCACCGTCGTCAGCAGGCCCGCGACGGCCCCGGGCGCCCCCGCCAACGTCGCCAGCAGAAGTGTTCGCGTGCGCATGGTTTCAACTCCTTCCCCACTCTGGATCAAGGACGTCTGTGCACGCGATTATCCGCACGGCGTGCGCGGCGGATGCCGCGTAAACCGCGATTCATCGACGACATCTGATGCGACGACCCGGAGCGCGGCGCTACGCCGGGCTGGGCAGAAGGCCCGGCCCCGCGTCCTTGCCGTCGTCGCTCGCGCGGCGCGCGGGCCGCTCCGGCGCCGCGGGACGGCTCTTGCGCGCTTCCGCCGCCAGGAGGTCCGAAACGCTCTGACGCGTCAACTCCTCGCCGCGGATCAGGCGCTGCACCTCGTCCGCAGACAGCGTCTCGTACTTCAGCAGCGCCTCGGCGATCCGCACCACCGCGTCCCAGCGCTCATTGAGGATCTGCTCCGCGTCGCGGTACGACTCGTCGGCGAACCGGCGGATCTCCTCGTCGATCAGGCGCGCGGTGTCCTCGGAGAACTCGCGCTCCCGCATGTACACGTCGCGGCTGTCCGTGCCCGCGTACCGCACGAAGCCCAGCCGGTCGCTCATGCCCCACTCCAGCACGGCGGCGCGGGCCATCGTGGTCAGTTGCTGGATGTCCATCGACGCGCCGGACGAGGAATCGCCCGTCTTGCGCAGTTCGGCGATCCGCCCGCCGCAGACCACGCGCATCGTCGCCCGCAGCCACTTCAGGCCCACGCCGTGCCGGTCCTTCTCGGGGATGCTGAACGTCGCGCCCAGCGCCTGACCCCGCGGGATGATCGTCACCTTGTGCAGCGGGTCCGCGCCGGGGATCACCGCCTGCAGGACCGCGTGCCCCGCCTCGTGGTACGCCGTCGCGATCCGCTCGTCCTCCTCGATGGCGTGGCTGCGCCGCGAACGGCCGTACTTGACCTTGTCCCGCGCCTCCTCGAGGTCGTCCTGCTCGACGTGCTCCTTCTCGTGCATCGTCGCCGCGATCGCGGCCTCGTTGATGATCGCCGCAAGGTCCGCGCCGGAGAACATCGGCGTGCCCCGCGCCAGGCGCGCCAGGTCCACGTCCGGGCTCATCTTGATCTTCTTCGCGTGGACCTGCAGGATCTCCAGCCGGCCCTTGAGGTCCGGCAGCGGCACCACGACCTGCCGGTCGAACCGGCCCGGGCGCAGCAGCGCCGGGTCCAGCACGTCCACGCGGTTGGTCGCCGCGATCACGATGATCTGATCCGACGAGTCGAACCCGTCCATCTCCACGAGGATCGCGTTGAGCGTCTGCTCGCGCTCGTCATGCCCGCCGGTGGTGAACCCGCCCCCGCGCCGACGGCCCACCGCGTCGATCTCGTCCAGGAAGATGATGCACGGCGAAGACTCCTTCGCCTGCTTGAACAGGTCGCGCACCCGCGAGGCGCCCACGCCCACGAACATCTCCACGAAGTCCGAGCCCGAGATCGAGAAGAACGGAACGTCCGCCTCTCCCGCGATCGCCTTCGCCAGCAGCGTCTTGCCGCAGCCCGGCTCGCCCACCAGCAGCACGCCCCGCGGCACGCGCCCGCCCAGGCGCGTGAACTTCTTCGGATTCCGCAGGAACTCGATGATCTCCCGCAGTTCCTCCTTCGCCTCCTCCACGCCCGCCACGTCGGCGAACGTCACCCCCGTGGTCTCCTTCGCCAGCACGCGGTGGCGCGACTTGCCGAAGTTGCCCAGCATCCCCCCGCCCGAGCCCACGTTGCGCAGGCCCCGCAGGATGAACACCCAGATCAGCGCGATGAAGAACACCGTCAGCGTCAGCGGGCTGAACAGGATGCGGATCCACATCGGCGCCCCGCCCGCGTCCCGGAAGCGCCCCTGCGTCAGGTTGTTCAACTCCGCCAGATAGAACTCCGTCGCGTTGCGACGGATGCGGAACTGCACCTTCTGCGTCGCGCCGCCCGGAGCGCGCCGCTCCGCCGTCACCGCGCTGTCGCCCACCACGATCGTGTTCTCGACGATGTCCCCGTTCTCGTACAGCGTCACGAACTCCGCCCACGAGCCCAGCGACTGCACCTGCACCGCCTGCGCCTGCATCCACACGAACAGCAGCAGCGTCAGAAGGATCAGCGTCGCCC
>JACVCK010000241.1 GCA_016742055.1 Phycisphaerales bacterium | reverse complement strand
CTCCAGCGCGCGGTCCAGCCCCGTGCCGTACAGCGCGTCGACGACCAGCGCCGGAACCTCGAGTTCCTCCAGCAGGCCCTCGACGTCCGCCACGCCCCCCGCCGCCACGAACGGCAGCCCCATCTTCTTCACCACCCGGAGATGCACCGCCGCGTCCCCCTTCACGCTCGACTCCGGCGCGCACAACGCCACCGCCACGCGCACGCCCGCGTTGTGCAGCCGACGCGCCGCCGCCAGCCCATCCCCCCCGTTGTTCCCCGGCCCGCAGCAGAGCAGAACCAGCCCGTCCTCCCCGTCCAGCGCCTCGATCACCTCGGCCTCGACCGCGCCCGCCGCGTTCTCCATCAGCACGATGTTCGGCAGCCCGTACTCCTCCACCGCCGCGCGATCGATCGCGCGCGACGCCTCTCGCGTCAGCACGTACACCGCCCCGAGTTCATCGTCCGCATGGTGGTGAGCGTCGGTCATGGACCATGCTAGGCGGGTACCATCGCGGCCCCGGCCCCGAGCGACCCAACCCACCGGACCGCGACCATGCCGATCCTTCGCATCCTCCTCCTGGTCCTCGCCGCCGCCCTCGCCGGCGCCCAAACCCCGCCGCCCTCACCCACCCCCGCCGAGGCCGACCTCTCCGCGCGCATCGCCGCGCTCGAATCCCTCCGCCCGCGCTACCTCAACGAAAAAGGCGAGCCCGCCAACGAGCAGGCCGTCGCACGTCTCGACGAGGCCGTCGCCCTCCTCCGCGCCGCCCAGTCCCTCCGACAGGACGAGCGCACCCTCGCCGCCGACGCCGACGGCGCGCCCGCGCAGATCAGCGCCTTCCAATCCGAACTCGACGCCCCGCTCGCCCCGCCCGATTCCCTCCTCCCCGGCGCCGACGCCGACCTCGCAACCCTCGAAAGCGCCCAGCGCGACATCGACGAGCGCCTCCAGGCCGTCCGCACGCGCCTCGAAACCATCGGACGACAACGCGCCGAACGCGCCGCCCGCGCCGACGCCATCCCCGCCGAACTCGCCGCGGCCCGCGCCGAACTCGAAGAAGCCGACGACCGCCTCGCCGCCGCCTCGCCCGACGGCGAAAGCGCCGACCTCCGACGCCTCGCCGACGAGGCCCAGCGCGAGCACGCCCTCGCCCTCGCCGCCAAACTCGAAACCGAACGCCGCTTCATCACCGCCGTCGCCCCGCGACGCGACCTCCGCCAGCGCCTCGCCGAACGCGAGATCGCCCAACTCACCCGCGCCAAGGAACTCATCGCCGCACGCATCGCCGACGCCCGACAACGCGCCGCCGCACGCCAGCAGGCCGAACCCCGGCGCGCCGCCGACGACGTCCCACCCGAACTCGCCCCGCTCGGCGAGCGCCTCCTCGCCCTCACCCGCGAGATCTCCCGCCAAGTCGCCCGACTCAACGCCCTCGAAGCCGAACTCGCCGCCGCACGCGCCGACGCCCAGGCCGTCGCCGAACGCGAGAGCCAGATCCACGCCCGCGCCGCATCCTCCCCCGGCGGCCTGCAGATCGGACAACTCCTCCTCCGCGCCCGCGACGCCCTCCCCGATCCCGCGGCGCTCCGCGCCCAGGCAACGCGCATCCTCCGCGAAGCCGGCGACCTCGACGACCGCGCCTTCGAACTCCAGACCCTCATCGAAGAAACCCCGCGCGACGCCAGCGCCCTCCGGCGCATCCTCCGCGACCAACTCAAACTCGAAACGCCCACCGAAACGCAACTCGCCGCCGCCGACGACCTCCTCCAGCGCCAGGCCCGCGCCGCCGCCGAACTGCTCGACCTCATCAACGCCCCCGGACGCCTCATCACCCAGGCCCACGAAGTCGCCGCCGCCAAGGCCGCCCTCGCCGAACGCGTCGAACGGCTCCAGCGCTTCATCGACGCCCGCATCCTCTGGATCCGCTCCGAGCCCGCCGTCGCACGCCTCTCGCTCCGCAGCGCCGCCGGCGGGCTCGCCCTCCTCGCCGACCCCGCCCAGTGGCGGGCCCTCTGGACCGCCGCACGCGAACGCCCCCTCTTTCTCGCCACCGGCGGCGTCGCCTCGCCCGGACTTCTCGCGATCCTCGTCGCCGCGTACATCTGGATCGGAAGACGCCTCCGCGCCGTCAACCAGCGCGTCCAGATGCCCGCGACCGACCGCTTCTGGCTCACGCCCGTCGCGATCGCGCTCGTCGCGGCCCGCGCCGCCCTCCTGCCGCTGGGCCTCCTCGCCCTCTCACGCCTCTTCGCCACGCTCGCCGATCAGGACCTCCGCCTCGCCTCATGGCTCGCCGCCGGATGCGCCCGCGCCGCCCACCCCGTCTTCATCGGCCTGTTCTTCATCTTCCTGCTCCGGCCCGCCGGCGTCGCCGAATCGCACTTCCGCTGGCCGCCCGCCTCCACCGCCTCCGTCCGCCGCCACGTCGCCTGGTACACCCTCGCCCTCGCCGCCGTCGCCTTCTTCGTCGCCGGCGCCCGAGCCGCCGACCACGCCGACGCCATCGTCGCCACGCGCTTCGTCGTCCTCGCCGCCATGGCCCTCACCGCCGCGTTCTTCGCGCTCGTCCTCCGACCCCACGGTCCGCTCATGGAGGGCGTGGTCAACGCCAGTCTCTGGCGCGGCTGGCGCTGGGCCTGGCCCGCGCTCTGGTTCGCCATCGTCGGCGCGTTCATCGCCCTGGGCGCGCTCCACGCCCTGGGCTGGACGTTCAGCGCGGCCGCGCTCGCCCGCCGACTCTTCGACACCGCCGTCGTCATCGCCGCCGTCGCGCTCGCCCGCGCCGTCCTTCTG